>JAAYDU010000040.1 GCA_012729095.1 Methanobacteriota archaeon
GACCTGACGAAAAAGAAGAAGGACCACTTCCTGCCGTTCATGCGCTTCGTGAACCACAGGAAATAAATTGAGGTAAGAACATGAATGTGTCAACGAAAGAGTGGAAATATCTTCTCGAACAGGTCATTCAATTATTATTATGAAAGAAAAAAATCGAGTAGGCCAGACGTTGGTATCGGGGCATGGCGGTCACGGCGAAGGGGCATTGATGCGGCATCCACGGCCATCCAGAACAGAAGCTCGCGGCCATGGAAGGTGAATGGTCCGCGCTGATTCTCTCCCCGCATTACGGAGTGACATTCGATCATAGGGATCGCATGCATCAAGTTGGCCGGCCCAACGCTTCCGCGTACCGGGAATACCAGTGCCTTTGGGACTGCGGGTCCTCTAGAAACACGACATTGGCTTTCAACCTGGTGGATAACGCTCACCTAGGCAGCAGGGCCGATCGCGCCTACGCTTTCCCGAGAGTGGTTACGGTACGGCCGGATCCGCTGCCGCGGCCGTTCGGCGGGACATCTTGGGACATCGTCATGCGAAGCAAGGGCGTCAGCGGTCCTGGGTCCTTCTAAACTCCCTTCCATCCATCCTTCGGGCCGTGGTGCAGGTGCCACGGCGTTCCGCTTGTTCGCAGTCAGCCCCGGTCATCCTTTCCTCGCTCTTCCCATGGCGTCCGCAGCGAGCATAGCATCGAGCACCTTCTCGGATGTGATGGTACCTTCCTCGTGGTGTATGGGCTGATCGGGGGCGCAGGCCCCTTCCGCGGCGATCATAAGCCTTTCCTCTTCCACGCCCGCCAGGCCGACATCCGCCAGTGTCGTTGGAAGTCCCACGGCCTCGCAGAACGAATAAACGGTATCCATGTCAGCGACGGCCTTCGTGAGGTGAAGTCCGGCCAGAACCCCGAAGGCTACCTTTTCCCCGTGGTAGTATCGATGCGTCTCCTCCAGGGCCGTGAGGCCGTTGTGAATGGAATGGGCGGAGGCCAGTCCGGCGCTCTCGAACCCCAGCCCGCTCAGAAGTATGTTTGCCTCGACGATGTGCTCCAGGGCCGGGGTCACGGTGCCGTTCTCGCACGCCTCCTTGGCTGCCTCGCCATGCGCCAGGAGCGTATCGTAACAGAGCCTGGCGATATGGATGCCTGCCGCTGTGCTCAGGCCTCCGCACTCGTTCGGCGATCGCGTGCGCTCGCACGACCGGGCCTCGAACCAGGTCGACAGGGCGTCGCCCATACCTGCCACCAGGAAGCGCACTGGCGCCCGGGCTATTATCGAGGTATCGACCAGCACGGCCGCCGGATTGGTCCTCTGGTAAAGAACCGAAGCGAACGCTCCCTCACTGGTGTACAGAACGGCACATCCGCTGGTCGGGGCATCGGTCGATGCGATGGTGGGGACCACTACGACCGGTACGTTAGCCCTATCGGCAGCGACCTTCGCCGCATCTATGGTCTTCCCGCCTCCCATACCCACCATCACGTTCACCTCCCTCTCGTCCATGATACCGGCCAGCCTGGCCAGCTCCTCCTCGCAGCACTCCCCTCGGAACGGTTCGACCATGATGCCATGCTCCTCCGGAACGAGTCCGGATCTCGGGAGCACCCTCCCGATCACCGAGCTAGAGGCCAGTACCATCCCCCGGTCGCCAAGCGACGCCAGCAGTGCGGGGAGTCCTTCAATGACCCCTTTGCCTTGAACGTACTTTCCGGGAAACACAGCCTTTTTGAACATACGGAACATTGAAAGCACTCCGCACTAATTAATCGTCAGGTGACCCGTATCAAGCGGCGCGTATCCGAACGGGACGCGAACCCGGTCCCCGGGCCTTCGGCCCGTGTCGAACTGCCATTTCAATACCGGCTCGTCCGATCCCCACTTGTTCGGTACGCAGGTTTATATATGTGAATCGCAACCACCGATCGAAATCAAATTCGTCTGTTAAATTCACAGTTCGTTTTTATTTTCATCACAGAGTGAATATCGTGACATCTTTCACAGATCTACAGATCTCCTCAGAGATAATCAAGGCCATGAGCGCCATGGGATGGGTGGAGCCCACCCCGGTGCAGATAGAATCAATTCCGGTGGGCCTCAAGGGCGCCGACATGTATGCCCAGGCCCAGACCGGGACCGGGAAGACCGGGGCCTACGGAACGATAATGCTGGAACGCATCAAACCCAAGATGCCATCCCCATCGGCGCTGGTTCTCGTTCCGACAAGGGAATTGGCCAACCAGGTGGCCGAGGAGCTAACCAAGCTCGCCAAGTTCACCGGTCATGACTGCCTGCCGATATACGGCGGCGTCGGGATCGAACCTCAGATAGCCAAGCTGCGCAGAGGCATCGATATCGTCATAGCCACTCCAGGGAGGGCAAAGGACCTCATCAACCGCGGGGAGATGGACCTGAGCAAGGTGTCCGTGGTGGTGCTGGACGAGGCGGACCGCATGCTGGACATGGGTTTCATCCGTGACATCAATTTCATTCTAGCCAAGGTTCCCAAGAAGAGGCAGACCCTGCTGTTCTCGGCCACTATGTCGTCCGAGATACGCGAGATGGCCATGCGGCAGATGGTGAACCCGAAGGAGGTGCTGGTCTCCAAGGACGAGCCGGTGCTCGATCTGACCAAGCAGTATTACATGGTGGTGCAGAAGGAGGAGAAGCGCGACGCTCTTTACACGGTACTCGATATGTACGAGCCGAAGGCCATAGTCTTCTGCCACACCAAGCACAAGGCGGACCAGGTCTCCAAGAAGCTGCAGAGGCACAATTATTTGGCCGGGGCCATACACGGCGACGTGGCGCAGAACAAGCGGGAGAAGGTTCTTAAGGGCTTCAAGGACGGTTCCATACGCATCCTGGTGGCCACTGACGTGGCCGCCCGCGGCCTGGACATCGATTCCGTTGATTACGTGATAAACTTCGACGCGCCCTCCGATCCCGATACTTACGTCCATCGCATAGGCAGGACCGGCCGCGCCGGCAAGGAGGGGGCGGCCATCTCCTTCTTCCTTCCGGAGGAGCGCAGGGAGGTTCGAGGTCTCGAGCGCCGCACCGGGAAGAGGATCGAGCAACTGGACATCGACATCGTTCACAAGGAAGAGCCGGAAGTGAAGAAGCTGGACGAGGTCAGGATAGCCATACAGGCCTCGGTCAACCAGCCCTACGCCGCGAAACGCACCAGGTCCCACGGGAACGTGGCCTCCATAGAGATAAACCTGGGGGGCGCGGACAAGATAGGCAAGGGCGAGATAGTGAGAATGATCAAGAACGACACCGGACTGGCGTCCAGGGACATCGGGAAGATAACCATGGGCGACCGTTACACATTTGTCGAGGTGTTCAAGAAGGACGCCGAAAAGGTCATCATGAGCCTGTGCAACCAGTTCTACGGGAGCAAGGTTGTGAAGGCGCGGATAGTATAGGCCGTCCGGCCCCGCTTCTCTTTTTTTCGATCTCTATTGATGGGTTGGGCGAAATCCTCGTTACCAATTTATTCTCGGACACATGTTAGCATCCGTTGATGACATGTCCGAGCTAAGGACCGTGGACCATGTTGACTTGGAACGATACATGGGAAAGTGGTACGAGATAGCGAAGTTCCCGCAGAGGTTCGAGAACGGCCTGGTCGGTATCACCGCCACCTATTCGTTGCTGCCGAACGGAAAGGTCAGGGTTTTGAACAGCGGGTACGAGGGGGACTTCAATGGTAAAGTTAAAACCGCCAAGGGGAAGGCGTGGATCGCGGACAAAAGGACCAACGCCAAGCTCAAGGTGAGCTTCTTCTGGCCGTTCGCCGGGGATTACTGGATCATCGAGCTCGGAAAGGATTATGAGTATGTGGTCATAGGCGAGAATTCCCGTAAGTATCTCTGGATACTTTCAAGGACGCCTCTGATGGACGGTTCCGTGTACGATGGAATACTGGAACGGTTGAAAGAGAAAGAGTTCGACATTTCCAAGATCGAAATGAACCCTCAGGATGGCTGGCCGAAGGAAAGGTGAGGGAACATCTCGATCACAAGGTTCCGGGATCGAACGGGAACTCGCGCCAGGGGTCATTGGCACCGTGCAAGGCGATAGGGCAGATCGGCCCAAGGGGCGCGAGGTCAAGCGCAACGCGCCAACAAACCTGCTGGTTCAGAATATAGCTTGCGTTGGTGATTTATAATCGAAGCTCGCATCCTATAGCAATCAGGAGGAAACAAAGATGGTAGAGATCTATGAGATCCACCGGTGCAAAATTTGCGGCAATATAACCGAGATCGTGAACGGCGGAAAGGGCAAGCTGGTCTGCTGCGGAGAGGAGATGGAACTGCTCAAGGAGAACACCGTCGATGCAGCGAAGGAGAAGCATGTCCCTGTCGTGGAGAGGACCGCGACCGGTATCAAAGTGAAGGTCGGAGGCGTCCCGCATCCGATGGAGGAGAAGCATTACATCCAGTGGATAGAGGTCATCTCCGGGGGCAAGAGCATGAGGGCCTTCCTGAAGCCGGGAATGGCTCCCGAGGCAGAGTTCCCCTGCGAGGACCCCAACCCTATCGTGAGGGAGTACTGCAACCTGCACGGTCTCTGGCGAACCGCCTGAGAACCCTTTCCCCCTTTTTTCTTCCCTATAGGCCACACAAGGCGTATAGCATTAATCGCGTTCTTGTGTGTAAAGTTACTGGAATGTATAGGCCTAAATCAAGCCAATGATAATGGACTCATTTCTTCCATCCAATCCATATTTTTATTATACACATTTCTTGATAATACACAAAATTGGGTAAATGAGTAACGCCTTGAATCTACTGGGTTTGAATACATGTATCGGAAAGTCATATGACGGAATGAGGAAAAGACTCGTAAAGGCGAGTTAATGAAGCTGGTGAAGGGTGATACTAATCTGGCATCTAAGGATATAGGGGGGATAACTATGGGAGATCGGTACACCCGCGTCTAGGTGTTCAAGAATGGTGCGTAGGGGTTCATCATGATCATTTGCCATCAGTTCTACAGGAAAAAAGCCATAATCCTGAGTTCGACACTTGACCGAGCGAAATTTCTCTGGTTTTGGGATTTGACAGTTGGCCCATGAGGTTCTGAACCTCATCGAAAACGCCCGGTTCCGGGCGTTTTCCACTACGTTTCGGAGATGAAATCGGCCAAA
>JAAYDU010000041.1 GCA_012729095.1 Methanobacteriota archaeon
TCATTTTTTACCAATCCTTATATAGAAGCCATAGCGAATTACAGGACGTGCAGAGGGACGATCTCATTCGGTCAGTGCGGGAGCTTCTGCTCCGCTCTGGTTTCCACGCTTCGATGCCGCTGAAGCTGAGGAGCATCGCCTTCGATATAGTTGCACGCAGGGACCGCAGCCTGATATTGGTCAAGGTGCTGACGAACATAGACGCGTTCTCCAAGGAGAACGCCGAGGAGCTGAAGGTGCTGGCCGAGGCGCTTTGCGGATCGATAATGCTGGTCGGGGAGCGTTCAGGCTCGGGGAACCTGGAGCAGGGCATAGTTTACTCGCGTTTCGACATCCCGATAATCTCCTTCTCCACGATGAAGGACCTGCTCATGGACGACGAGCCGCCGTTCATATTCGCGGCGCCGGGCGGCCTGTACGTCCGCCTGGACAGCGACCTGCTGCACAAGATGAGGGAGGAGAGGAGCGTAAGCCTTGGCACCCTCGCGGAGGTCGCCGGCGTCTCCCGCCGAACCATTCAGATGTACGAGGCTGGAATGGGGGCCATGATAGACGCCGCGCTGCGCCTGGAGGAGTACCTGGGGAAGCAGATAGTGGTGCCGGTCGATCCGCTGAACTACAAGCCCCCGGCGCAGGAGTCCCGTCCCTTGGACATCGAGAGGTGCGACGATTTCAGCAAGAACATCTACACGATGCTGATGCAGCTGGGTTTGCTTGTGAAGCCGACAGAGAAGTGCCCGTTCGAGGCGCTTACCGTCGACAGGGACCTGCTGATCCTAACTGGCCTGGGGAAGGACGAGGCCCGGCTTATCGACAAGGCCAAGGTGGTGGCGGACGTCTCGCGCATCACCGGAAAGGAATCGGTTATATTCATCGAGCGTTTACGCACCAGGCACAGCATCGAAGGCACGGCGCTGATCGGACGTGATGAGCTTAAGAACATTCACGAATCGGACCGCCTGCGAAAGATGGTGAACGCCCGGAGCGAGGTCGATGCAAAGGATTGAGCTGAACGGTTCGAAGGTCTACGTTCTTCCGGTGATCAAGGGATTGGTCAGCGAGGGGGAGAAGGTCCGGGGAGCCATTGTCGAACTTAGACCGGATGCGGTCGGCATCTCCATATCCAGGGAGGAGCTGGAAGGCCTGCGCTCCTATCAGGACGAGGAGATCGAGCTGAGCGATCTCGAAGAGGCCTACAAGGCGGGGCTGCAGGAGTTCGGGGAGGTGCTGCTCCCGCCACCCTGCTATACGGAAGCGGTCAAGGTGACCGACGAGCTGGGCATTCCCCTGATACCCGTTGACATGAACGAGGACCTTTTCTCGGAACGCTACTGCGAGCTGATAGGAGGGCTGGAGCTGATGAAGGAGTCGTTTCTCTCCCACCGCGTCGTCAGGAAGCGGTTCGACATGGACAGCGCGGAGGCGTTCGTGCTCGATTACGATAGGAAGGTCAATGGCGGGAGGGGAATGTCCACCCTTAACGCCGAAAGGGAGGGGCACATGGCCAAGACCGCCGCTGAGATGGCCGAGGGACGGCGCTCCTTGCTCCTGCTGCTGGAGCGGGAGAGGTCGGAAGGCGTCGTTCAGCGTATAGAAGGGGACGCGAGTAATTAATAGACGTGAGGGCGCTTGAGGGCCATGGAGGGGGAGGGTCATTTGACAGACCGCTTCGAGAGGGGGGTGAACTCTCTCCTGGCGTTCCTGGAGAGGGATCGCCTGAACCTCTGGCAGACCTTCGCCTACGTGCTGGCCATAGCTCTTTTCAGGGACCTCTCGGAATACTACCTCCTGGACGAGGCCTTCGTCAGCACCGCCCACCCCTGGATATTCAGCATCGCCCATCACGTGGCCTTCTTCATCCTCACCTACCTGGGACTGGTGCTCATCCTGAAGGTTTTCTCCGGCTCCGGCCTGCGCAAATGCATGAACTACACGAACTGGTACTACTGGATCATCCTGCTTCCGCCGTTCATCGATCGCTTCCTGTTCGGTCAGGGGACCAATTACGCCTACTTCTCCTGGACCGATTTCCTTGCGGCGTTCTTCCTAATGGAGGGGGATTCCTTCCACCCGGGTCAGGCCGTGGAGGTGATAGTCGTGCTGTTCGCCCTCTTCGCCTACGTGATATGGCGCCATCGGGATGATGTGCGCGACCTGCAGGGAAGGACCCTGCTGGCCGTCCGCTTGGGGCTGATGGCCCTCTTCACCGTTGCCGCCATGTTCACACTGGGCACCCCAGGGGCCTACTTGCCTGTGGGTTCGGAAGGGGGCCTGCCGGTCTTCCCCAACTTCGACAGCACCAGGTACGTGCAGCATCACCTCTTCATCTTCGCCTACTACTACCTGGCGGGGGCGATGTTGGTGCTGGCACTGAGTTCCATCGCCCTGCGCGATCGCTTCCGCCGGGAGGTGTCGGCTCTGCGACCCTTCCAGACCGCCTTCTTTGCCGGGATAGTCCTGACCGGAATGGCCATGGCCTGGCAGGGATGGGGCGAGCCGGCCCTGGTCACAAAGATACTCGACAGGCCATACTGGGTAAACCTGGCCTATGTCATCCCTACGGTGCTATCGGCCGTGCTGGCCTGGCAGGCCACCGTGATCTGGAACGACCTCAGCGACCGAGATTCCGATTCGCCGTCCAAGGGGGGCAGGGTGCTGGCCTCCGGGCTGCTCCCGGTCAAGATCGCCAGGGAAGCCTCGGTCATATTGGTGTTCATAGCCCTGGCGGCCTCCCTGTTGCTCAGTTTGCAGCAGTTCATCATAATGTCCGGGATACTTGCCCTGGGCTTCCTGTACTCGTTCCCCCCAGTGCGGTTCAAGAAAGCCCTTCTCAGCCCCTTGCTGATGGGCGGAGGCTCCTTCCTGGCCTTCCTGTACGGCGCGTCCACGCCTTACAGCGTGGTCGATTACGTTTCCGATGTTCCATACCTTAGCGGCAGCGTGGTCTTCCCAGCCGTTCTCCCGGAGGTGCTGATCGTCGGCGCGTTCATGTTCATTGGACTGGTGATAGGTTCTATAGTCACCGACGTGGACGGCTACGAGGAGGACCGTGCCGGAGGCGTGCGCACGGTGTACACCGCCTTCGGTCTGGAAAGGGGAGCGTCCTACGTTTCCATACTGATATTCCTTGCTTCTTTTACGCCGCTGGTGTTGTTCTCATCGCCCTTGGACGTGGCCGTCTTTCCGATCCTGGGTGCGGCCGCAGCGCTGCGCTTCCGTAGGGCTCGCAGTTCCAGGGAGGTCATGGTGCTGGCGATGGTCGGCCTTCTCTACGCGGCCCTGCGGTTCCTTTCCCTGATCTAGGTCAGCGAGCGGAAGAACAATCGAGGGAAGCGGGGGATCGTCATCATCAACAGCCGCTGCCATGTTTCCTCGCCAAGCGCCATCCTGGTCCAGGCGTCAACGTACGGGACTTCATGACGAACGGTGCGGAAGAAGACCCGGGTGTCCACCACCCCCAGGAGCCAGTGCAGTACCGGGGAGATCACCGTAGCTGCCTTGATGTCCCTGATAACCGTGTCCTTTACCCGTCGCTCGTAGTTGCGCATGGCGCCTTCATCGCCGTTGATGAATGAAACCGCAGACTCGCTGGCCAGCATGGCGCTGGCCAAACCGTGGGA
>JAAYDU010000042.1 GCA_012729095.1 Methanobacteriota archaeon
GCGCTCATTTTTGTGTCTCCAAACAAAAGAATGAACGCATCCACCCTTACAGATTTCTGAGACTTTTCAAGACCTCTTTCCCAAGCTTATCTGGACGAGCTTCGGAAAGATGTCTTCGAACAGCTCAAACATTCATTATAATCCGATTATTGTCTCGTATCCTGATCTTCATTGATGAAAGTGGCAGTCCCCACCAAGGAGTGCGATCGTTCCTTGGTTCTGCTGTTTGGTGCGCGCCAACCAGCAATGATGGGATTCGATCGACCTTGAGATACACAGTGGATCGGATACGTTCTTTGGTTGGAAAATGTAACAGGAAGATGCCCAGGGAGATACACTATTCCGATGGTCTTAGAAGAAAGGCGACAGAGATAGTGAGCACGACCTTCCAGAAAGCATATGAGGACGATTCCATACGTAAAAAGGACCTATTATGGCAAAATCACCCGCTGGCCAGCACAACGTCCTTTTTCAATCCACAGATCGAATGGGAACTGGTCAAAGAGGATGACATTTCTAATCGAATGAGGGCTCGGATGATATCAGAGATGCTTCAACCTTTATTCACTTTCAGCGGCGGATTCCGATTGGACGTAGACGTTGTTTTAGACTCGGAATGCTGGAAGATCTCCGTGGATCATGTGGCTGAATCATTGAAAAGATCGACCAGCGAAAATAATGTGCACCTGAAATTCTTTTGTGAAGATAGTAAAAAAATTCCCGGCTTGCAATTGGCGGATGTCCTCGCAGGAGTATCCAGGCATTACCGGTTAGAGCGTGATGTGGGGGAAGCGTTCGATATAATAAACAGTAAAAGTATCTTCTATGTCGGAAGTCAGCAACAGTGAAGAAGTAAAAACATGAGACCAAAGGTATGGACTCGTTGCCATTCACAGATGGGTCATTGCCCACCCCACCGTCTCATTAAAAGGTTGCAATTACGTTTACACAATAGGTCGTTATTAATCTTTCGAACAGAATCAGTTCTCTTTGAAACAAGATCTATCATATGAATTGTTCTTGACCATCAGTTCTTTATCGCCTGCCTGACAGCTTCGGCGGTCGCTTCCGTCTTTATCAGCTGCCCGCAGTTGGCCATGACGGTGTCCGGATCCTTCAGCACGTGACCGGTGCAAACGCACACGACGCGCTCGCGGCGGGATACCTTACCCTCGTCCAGCAGCCTCTTGAGCCCGGCCAACGAAGCGGCGGAAGCCGGTTCGACGCCAACGCCCTCCTTCCGGCCGAACAGGAACTGCGCCTCGATTATCTCGCGATCGGAAACGGCGGTCATCACGCCGCCGGTGTCGTAGACGGCCTTCAGGGCCTTCTTGCCGGAGGCTGGGTTCCCAATTCGTATCGCCGTGGCGACCGTCTCCGGGTCCTTCACCGGCCTGAAGTCCTCCTGCCCGTGGGCGAAGGAGTTGACCAGCGGGGCGGAACCGCCCGCCTGAACGCCGGTGAATATCGGCATCTTGTCGATCCAGCCCAGCTCCTCCCACTCCTTCAGCGCCTTGTAGCCGGCCCAGATGTTGGCGGCGTTTCCGACCGGATAGATAATCCGGTCAGGCACCTGGAAATCCATCTGGTCCACTATCTCGTAGCACAGGGTCTTCTGCCCTTCCGGGCGGAACGGGTTCACGGAGTTCAGCATGTACAGGTCCCCGGAGTGGGAGAGCTCGCGCACGACGCGCAGAGCGTCGTCGAAGTTCCCGTTCACGGTGATCACCTTCGCCCCGAAGAACATGGCCTGTGCTAGCTTGCCAAGGGCCACCTTCCCGGATGGCAATAGCACAACGCATTTCAGCCCGGCCTTGGCCGCGTAGGCGGCCAGGGAGGCTGACGTGTTCCCGGTGGACGCGCAGCCGACCACCTTGCAGCCCAGCTCCACGGCACGGGAAACGCCCACGGTCATCCCGCGGTCCTTGAACGATCCGGTGGGGTTCGCCCCCTCGAACTTGACCATCAACTGGCGGACGCCGTACTCGTCGGCCAGCCTGTCGCAGTCGTACAGCGGGGTTCCCCCCTCCTGCAGGGTGACCTGCCCCGAACCTATCGGGAGAAGGTCCTGATACCTCCACACGCCCAGCGGACGGGATCGCAGGTCCCTGGGGGAGGTGCCCTTCAGATGGGACAGGTCCATCTCCACCGTCAGGTTGCCGTTGCAGCTCGGGCAGGCGTCCAAAAGGGGGTTCTCGATCTCGCGCCCGCATTCCCAGCATCTCACCTTGTAGCTCACTGCATCACCCTCTCGCAACCGGCGCCCCAGGTGGTGTTCCAGCAGAAGCACTCCACCCCGTGGCCTTCGTAGAAGTCCTGAACGGCCTTGGCTATGACCAGCCCGTCCGCCTCGCGCCTGTCGAAGAAGGCCGCTATGCAAGGTCCCGATCCGCCAAGGAAGGAGGCGAAGGCACCCGCGCTCACGGCCGCTCTCTCGGCATCCTTGAGGAACGGCACGAGCGGGGCCCTGGCCGGCTCCACGATCACATCGTCCAGGGAGCGGGCTATGAGGCCCATATCGCCGGTGGCCATTCCCGCGACGAGCGAGGAGGCGTGACCTACCTGGTGCACCACGTCGTGCATCGGCACGGTCTTCGGAACCCTCTTGCGCGCCTCGCGGGTGGGAACGGCGAACTCCGGCAGACACGCCACGATCCCCAGGTCCTTAGGCGGGTCCAGGCGCATAACGTCCATCGGCTCGTTGGAGCGAATTATGGTGAAGCCGCCCATAAGCGCGGGGGCGGCGTTGTCGGCGTGACGGCTGCCGGAGGAGGCCTCCTCCCCGAAAGAGGCGCAGCTGATGAGCATGTTCATGTCGAGCGGTCTTTCGAGCAGCAGGTTGGCGGCGTAGGCGCCGCCGGCCGCCGAGGCGCCGGAGGAGCCCATGCCCGAAGCGGGCCTTATGCCCTTATCGATCCTCATGGAAATGCCGAAGTCCGCCCCGGCCACGCTGAGCACCTTACTGGCGGCCACTGCCGCGGTGTTCTTGGTGTTGTCCAGAGTCACGGCGTACGCCCCGACGCCGACTATGGACTCGACGCGGACGCCGGGCTCGCTGGTCCTCCGGACCTCGATGCGGTCGCTTGGTTCCTCTAAAGCTATGCCAAAGACATCGAAGCCAGGGCCGACGTTGGCTATGGTGGAAGGCGCTCTCACGATCGCGCGGTCTAATGCCATGATATGCTCTCCGTCATGTGACTGGTCATCACCTCCATGCCGCAACCGAGTTTAAAAGTTTTCAGAGCCACGCCCCTTCCGCTTGACTTGCGATGGGCAAGAATGCCCAAGGCAAGGGCAACGTTTATTCCCCCCTTCCCCGTTGGAGGAGGCATGACCGTCCTCTGCGCTGGAGCCTGGATAGGGAGGGGCGACATCAACGCCCTGCTGGGGAAGGCCTCGGCGCTGGAAGCGGACATCGTGCTGATGGACGCCGACAAGGTTTGCGGCGCGGACCACCTGCGCTCGGCGGTGTTCCATGCCCGGAGGGCCTTCGAGCGGGGAACGAACTCGGCGAACACTTTGGGCATGGAGGTGATACTGTACGCCTCCGGCGAGCGCCAGATCTCCAAGGCCAAGGACAAGATGGGGCTGCACGAGGGGACGGAAAGGGTCGCCCTGGTCATACTGGAACCGCAGGACGCCGACCTGGACCGGATATTGCGGGAGATGTCGCTGGAGAGGGACGACGAGCTGCTGAAGTGCGACCTGGCAAAGGGGGAGGCCTTCGGCATCGGCCAGGGGGAGCTTGCCACCGTGGGAGAGGCCATGCTGCCAGACCTGGTACTGGAGCGGGTGGCCTTCGTGGAGGTCCTGAAGAGATGATGGCCGGGCAAACCATTTAATCGTCGCTGGCCCATTTATTCGGGCCAGAACAGAAAGGTGGATACAGAGTTGGCAGGGGATTTCGTTAGGCAGCTTCAACTGGCCAAGCAGCTGGAGCAGAAGGCCAAGGAGGCTGCCCGGGGCCGCGAGACGGCGGAGGAGAGGATAGAGGAGGCCACAGCCCTGCTGGCCAAGGTCAAGGGGATGAGCGCATTCTCCGCCGAGACGGAGAAGCTGATCACGCTGGCCAACCAGAGCTACTCGGAAAAGGATTACCGGGAAGCGCTTTCCTACGCCGTCAAAAGCGTCGAGGCCTCCGTGCGGGCCAGGAAGGAGAGGCTTCAGGAAATGCTGGACGAGGCCCGCTCCCTGTTGGACAGGGTCTCTTCCCTGGGAAGCTCCGAGAAGGAGACGGACCTGGCCATAAAGAAGGCGTCGGACGCCCTGGGATCCGGGGAACTGGACGAGGCCTTCGAGATGGCAAAGGACGCCTGGGACGCGGCGGAACGGAACGCCAACCGGGTGCTATCCGACGCCTTCGGCCGTGCGCAGTCGTCCCTGCTGTTCGCCGAAGGGTTGGGCCTGAAAGTGGAAAAGCAGAAGTCCGCGCTGCGGAACTGCCGGGACGCCCTTGAATCGGGGGACGTCGGAAGGAGCGTGGAACTGATAAACACCCTCTCCGAAGCGCTGCGCTCCGTGCTGTTGGACCGCTTCATAGAGAGGGCGGCAAGGCTGGAGAGGCTGCTCTCCCTGGAAAAGGGATTCCCGCTGCAGCTGCGGGATGCCCACGAAAGGAAGGACAGCGGAAGGGACCTGATCTCCCATGGACGCGTCGAGGAGGCCTTCGCGGCCCTGGAGGAGGCGGAGGACGCCTTCTCCCGCAACTTCGGGAAGGCGGCCGGCAAGAGGATGGACGAGCTCGCGCGGAGGGCGCGTAACGTCTCCAGGTGGAAGGAGGTCGACCTCGGCGACCTGGAGGGGGAGGCCCGGCGCCTGGAGCGGGAGGAGAGGTACTCGGAAGCGGTTACGCTCCTCGATTCCGCCAGGGACAGGGTGCGCGAGGCGGAGAAGGAGGTGCTGCTGCGCTTCATGGCCGCGATGCAGCCCCGGCTGAGGCTGGCGCACATGACCATGAAGGACGTGTCCCCGGCCCTGCAGAGGATGGAGGAGGCCCGCAAGGCGCTGCGGAGCGACGACCTGAACCGGGCCTTCGCCCTCGCCGAGGAGGCGAGGCAGGTGGTGGAGGAGAGGCTGCAGGGGTACGATCGGGTGGAGGAGGAGCTGCAGAAGGCCCAGTCCCTGCGGTCAAGATGCGCCGACCTGGAGCTCGCGTGCCCCGAGGGCGGCAAGGCGATGGTGGCCGCGCGCAAGCTCACCATGAAGGGCGATTACGACCAGGCCGTGGAGGCCTTGCGCTCCTCGCAGCGCTCCTACCGGCTGTCGCTGGAGAACCATTTCGCCACGGCCATCATGCGGCTGGAGATGAAGCTGGCCTCGGCCATGCGCCTGGACGCGGAGGTCGCCGAGGAATCGGCCGCCCTGGAGAACCTGACGGCGAAGGTGCGCAAGGGAGATTTCGAGCTGGTGCACGGCTCCCTTATCACCATCGCCGAGGCGGTGGAGGACAAGACCAGCAAGGCCGTGTCCCAGGAACTCGGCAAGGCGGAGGCGGTGGTGTCCAGGTACCCCAGCTGCCCCGATGTGGACCGGGCGAGGGAATCACTCGCCGAGGCAGGCGAAAGGTTCCGGAGCAACGAGTTCCAGGCGGCGCGCGACATCGCCATTTCGGCCATAGGCGAGCTGATGTCCAAGAGACGGGAGAGCCTTGACCATTCCCTCAAGGAGGGCAGGATAATGCTGGACATGGCCAAGCAGCTGGGGGCGGAAAGCGTCACCCTGCGCGACAGGCTGAAGAGGGGTGAGGAGCTGCGGGCCTCCGGCCGCATGGACGACGCGACGCTGCTGGCGGACGAGGTGTGCTCGTACGGGAGGAGCATCGTCACCACGGAGATCGACCAGCAGCTCACCGATCTCATGCAGCGCTCGGCCAACGCCCGCCAGGCGGGCGTGGAAGTGAGCGCGCCCGAGCGACTGGCCGAGGATGCCTCCAACGCCCTGCATCACGGGGAGATCGCCCAGTCCTTCGACCTTACCATGGCGGCCCGGAGGTCCCTGCAGGAGACCATGGTCCTGTACCGATCGCTGAAGGAGCGGCTGGAGGAGTGGGAGGCGCTGATGGAGGATGCCCGCCGCGGGGGGCACGATGTTTTGGAGGCGACCGATGCGGTGGCGCGGGCCAGGGCGCTTCTCGGTTCCGGAAAGTACGGCGAGACCAGGGAGCAGCTGGACGCCGCGGAGGGAGCCCTCAAGGTTAATGCCCCCGCGTTCCTTCTGAGATACCACCTGAAGCGCATGTCCCGGCTGGGAGACCTGCTGGGGAAGCTGGGCCACGAGGGGAGCGAGCTGGAGCTGAAGCGGGGAGGGCCGTACAGGGCAGAGGAGCTGGAGACCTCGCTCTCCAAGCTTAGCGCCCTGAGGTGGGAATGGGAGGAAAAGGCCGCGGCCTCCCTCGGCAAGGACATGTCCAGGTGCAAGAGGGAGCTGGACAAGGCCTCCGTCTCCGGGAACGCCGTGGGACACGTGAAGCAGATCCTGGCCCGCGCCGCGTCCTCCCTGGAGGAAGGAAAGCTTTTCGACGCCATGAGCGCCCTGGAGCTGGTTAGGAGCGAGCTGGATGAGACCGTGCAGAGGGACCGGAACCTGGCCGACGCGCTGTCGCACCTGGAGGAGGCATCGGAGCAGCTGGGGGAGATGAAGGCCCCGGCCGGGGATGTGACGGTGCTCCTGGAACAGGCCAGGGCGCTCAGGCGAGAGGGAGACCTGCCGGCCGCTTACGATTCGGCGAAGAGGGGGCTGCAGCGCTCGCAGACCATCGCCCGGGAGAGAATGGCGGCGCTGACCTCGTTCGCCGGCGGCCTGACCGAGGAACGGTCGTCATGGGAGGACCTGCGTACCGCCCGCAAGCTCGCCGAGGACATAGAGGAGGCGCTCAAGAACTACCGCTACCGCCACGCGATGCTGCTGGCGCGCTCCTTCCGCGAGGAGCTGGAGCGGGTGCTGCAGGACCGGGGACTTGCCGAGGAGGAGCTGCGCAATTACGAAGCACGGTTGAAGGAGGAGGCCAAGGCGGGACTGCGCCCCCCGACGTGCCAGAGGGCGCTGGAGAAGGCCAAGGCGCACATGGCACAGGGCCGGTTCGTTCAGGTGCTGAGCGCCGTCAGCGCCGCCAGGGACGAGCTGCGCAGCGTCTCGGAGATGTACGAGTCCCGCCTTAGCGAGCTCAACGAGCTGAGGGAGACGCTGAACTCCCTGGAGGTCCTTGACGCGCGCAAGGACCATGTCGAGGAACTTCTGGACAGGTCCTGGTCCTCGCTGAAGGACATGAAGTTCGACTCGGCCTCGCTGTACCTGAGGAGGGCGAGGAACGGCCTGCACGAGTTCATGACCCTGAGGATGAACGAGCTGCTCTGGGAGTTCGGCCCCCTGCACGACCTGATCAAGCGCCTCAAGCTGCATGACCGCTTCTCGGCGGAGATAAATGACATCACCGGCCTGGTCGTGGACGGCGCGACGCCCCGCGACCTGAACCGGCTGTCAAGGAGCGTGGACCTGGTGAAGGCGGGGCTGGGGGACATGTTCCAGGAGCAGAGGGAGAGGGTCAGGCGCATCATAGAGAAGGCCTCGCGCGCCGGAAAGGAGACCGGGCGCTCCTGGGAGGTGTGGGCGGATTCCGAGTCCCGGGCGAAGAGGGGCGACCTGTGGGAGGCGTTCAGCTCGCTGGAGTCGGCGGTGAGCTTCATCGGGCAGAGGGCGGGGCAGGCGCCGGAGCAGCTGTCCCGGCAGCTCTCGGAATCGCTGAAGCGCGCCAAGGACATGGACGTGGAGCTTCCTGGCACGGAGAAGGCCTACGCCGTGGCGCTGATGGCCGAGAAGGACGGAAAGCGCGCCGAGCTGATGGGGAAGGCGCTGGAGACGCTGCAGCAGGAGGTGCGGTCCATGTACCCCCGGGTGACAGCGGACGTGGAGCTGGCCGGGGAGGTCAGGGAGGGGAGGCCCCTGGACGTCAAGCTGTGCCTGAGGAACGATTCCGGTCACGGGGCGCGCAGCGTGCGCGCCTTCGTGTTCGGGGACGTGGAGGTGAAGGGGATGGTGGAGGCGGGATCCCTGGGACCGGGCGAGGAGGTGAGGGGGCGCATCACCGTGATACCGAACCGCGCGGGGATAATGTCCCTGGGAATAACCGTCAAGTGCAAGCCCCTTCTGACGGACGAGGACGTGCTGTACGACAGCAAGATCGACCTGGACGTGAAGTGACGTCGGCAATATTATTGAATATCGTCCTGAAATAAGACGATATTTACTTATTATCGTCCTGCTATAGGACTATCTGATGAAAATAGAGGAGGTGGCCGAGGAATGGACGAACTATGCCTTGGCGAAGA
>JAAYDU010000006.1 GCA_012729095.1 Methanobacteriota archaeon
ACAAGCTGGGCGAAGCTTGGGACGGCATGGCGAAGTGGTTCGAGTGCGGCATCGCCGAGATCGGGGAGGCCATCGGGGGCTTCGGGACGTGGCTGTGGAACAGCATCACCGGGGCCATCGGGCTTCAATGGAGCCACGGTCGTTTAACCGTGGTGACGGCGCCGAAAATCCGACATGTACTGGACACGGCGCCGATATGCTTGATTTCGAGAGGCATTGTTTGGACAAATATCTATTGGGTATTTTCGGTGATCGTTTAGTTGCATATCAAGAGAGCCAATGAGTTTTTCGAGCGGTCCCGGGGGTTTCTATCGCCATCAAGCCTCTCGAAAGTTAGAAAATTGCCTCTTGAACTGGTTCCTCATCCGGCCTCACACCGAGGAACACCAATCGTTGCCCGATTCCACCCTTCACCGGACCGAGATCGATGATCATTATACGGTCCTCCTCGTGATTGATTATCCCATCTAATTTTCCTTTTAGTCTGGTCAGATCGATCCTGGCTATATCGCATCGAAAAACCGAGTAATGCATCCGGACCCCGAATTCCTTCATTGTGCGATAGACCTTGCGCAGCCTCTTGTCATCACTAATGTCATAGCTAACTATGTAACAGGATAAGCCGCCCATCTTTTACCTCGTGCAGAAGCTTGTGTATTCCCTTACTTCGCCCTGCACATGTCTAGCCAGCAATCTGGCTTGGACCTCCAGGACTCGCCTATATGTTATGCGATACTCGAAAAGTGGGTGAATGATCTCAGTGTTCATCCGCCTTTCGTATCCGCGGATCATGGTTCGCTTAGCCTCTTTCCTCATGGACACTCCGGCACCAATATCCACGAAATCGATTTTCTTGACCTCGCCATTATTGAACAGGGTGATCGCCGTGGAGTCAGCGATTATCGGCCTGAACTCCTCCATAAGGTCGAGGGCTAAGGCGGGCTTGCCGTATCTAGGTCGATGGTAGAAACCGAGATATGGGTCGAATCCCACCGAATTAAGGGTCACGAACACTTCTTTGGCCAATATTCCGTAGAGATAAGAAAGTACTGCGTTGATAGGGTCGGATGGCGGTCTTTTATTTCGTCCTTCCATATGGAACTCGCTGTCGGTCTTCAACATACTGTTGAACCTTCCAAAGTATTGTTGGGCCGCCGCTCCTTCGATGCCCAAGAGAGAGGACTGGCTGTCTGCGATCAAAACAGATTCTGCCAATCTTCCCATTTTGCTGAGGATCTCTTTTGGCAGGTCATTGTCATTCCTTCTGAGCATCGTGCGACAATTACGTATCTTGCCTGAGATCATCATTTTTGAAATGTCGAGCGCCCTCTGTTCATCCATGGCCGCCTTGTATTGAGCCATCCTTAGCTCCACGTTCTTGTGATTAGACCCTGTGGTGCAGCCCTTGTACCAGCCTCCATAGGACAGATGAAGTATCGGGATGCCCCGGTCCAGCATCTCGGATATCACGGAAGCCGTGATTCTGACATTGCCATACAATGATAGCTGTGATATGTCGTTCAAGGGCACCGAGCTTGTGCCACCCTCCCTGATTATCTCCAGCCTTCCAGCCTTGATGTGGATACTGGCTCCATCCCCTGTGACATATACCGGTATCGCATCGTCCCGAGAAGGGTATAATCTGCGTAACTCGCCATCCACGCCGTTCAGTGCGTTTATCTCATCCGGCAGGCAGATGCTTGCCAAGGAGCACTTCTCACATTTTCTACTGAATACCAATGGGGATGGGATGGAACCTTGTGCTACCATAGCACGAACCGAACGCAGAACCTCTCGAGTCCTGCTGACCAAATGCCCATCCCCCTCCACCCATACCTTCTTTTTTGAACCTGCATAGTAAACGAATCCCCCGCGACACGCCATCCCATTGGCCCTAATGACTATGACCTGGGCGCAGAGCTGTACCCTGTCCGCTTCCCAAGCCCCTTCCGGAAGGTCTGGAGCATCCCCCTTCTTGTAATCCACCGGGATGGCTTCACCATCATCACCGCGCAGCAGGTCCATTCGGCAGCTTATACCCTCCTCACGGGATTCCATGCTCACAGAGGTTGCCTCGAAGCGTTCTTCTCCGACCTTTCCCTTTTCCCGATCGACACGACGATGAGTGTAATTTCCTTCCTCAGTATCGTTCGAGTCCTTCCATTCACCCTGCACGAACTCCAGATAGCACAGTCGCGGACAGTAGACGTACTCGTTTAGCATCCGCGCCGGCACCATGATCGCTTCGCCTTCGTTCATGCTCGTTCGGGCATGAAAAGACCAAGCCCGTAGTGCGCCCCGTATCCGACGTTGAACTTCTCGGGGACAGGTGCATCGAACTTCAGCCGGAATCCGTAACCGAAGTTGGCCGCATCGTCCCTACGGGAACGGACGAACTCGAACCATTGGACGTTGGACCGTATGGTCTTGAGGCTCGGAACCAGTTCCAAGGAGGTTGGTTCGGGCAGACCAGCATCCCTCAGGTCCCGCAGTAGTTCGGCCTTCATCCATTCCATGAAATCACCCCGCCCCTTGCGATGATGACGAGGGCTTACATATGGAGTTCTGCTGATCATCGTGTTGGGCCTTTCTTCGAGTTTCTCTTCGGTTCGGATAGGGGTCAGCAGAAGGTCGTGGCCACCTGACCATGGCAGACATTCCAACCGGTCCAGTGCCTGCAGTTCCTCTCGGGTGAACGGTTCATGACATCTGATGGAAAGATGATCGAGGAATCCGTCGTTGTCCGCGTCCAAAGGGGTTATGTAGCAATGAACGTGTCCTTTCAATGGGATGCTTTCCCGATCTTTGCCGCTGAACTTAGTGGAGACCTTGGATGTATCGCCCATTATCCTACTATGTATGCCCATCAACTTCCTTCTCACCCTTTCTGAGATCTTCACGGCATCCCCGATAGGGACCGAGACCTTGCTCTCAATGCGAAACAAGACCTCCCTAGTATTCAGAGGGGCGGATGGCGTAGAAACTTTCCGTCGAACCCCCAAACATCGATGGTCCATCAGATAATCATGGAACTGCAAAGATGGAGGTAGGTCGAGCCCCAATCTCGCTATGTCCTTGCTGCTCAAGGCCAGGGAATCGAACCAGTTGATCGACCTTTTCCTGTCTTTGACACTCACGTAATCATCGGGGTTGGTCAGACCTGCTACGCTTATTCGCACGAAATCCCCTTCCATACCCAATGGCAGATCGTGAAGGCAGTTGGGATCCTGATCGCACTTTCCGAGATGCAGATCGCACCAAGACTCCGATCGCCCTAGATAATTGATCGCACCCAATATCTGGTCCAGAATCACCAGGTCCCCATCGTCCAGTGAGACGTTGCGCCAGATTATCGACACCTCATCTTGAGGGGGCAGAACGATGAACGGGTCGAACACCCTTTGTCTGCTGAACCTCTTTTTCAAGGAGCTGGAGTTTTGATGAAGATACAACCGTAGGTGCGATGCGTTGGCCGGCGGTATCCAATAATCCGGCCGTTCACTGGCGAGGGCAGCTAGTATTCGATGGGTCACACACTCTTCGACCTCGGGGAACTTACGTTTCCACGCATCGTATATGGCTCTGGACAAGCGGAATGTCGAGGGAGGCCATTCTGGAACGCCTTCGTTGGTATTCCGCCCCCAGGGAGTGGCATGATACCTACCTGTCAACATCCTTAGATTGATGCATATCATCTATGACCACCACGATCCGTTCACTGCCCCTCGCCCTGCTCATCATTAGCTTCTTCCTCTTTGCTTGCTGCTTTTGTCGCAACGACCAGATCGGTCACGGACGGTCTTGCGAAGAGACCTTGTTCCTCGCAGGCCTTGATTGCGCCTTGGAGCCGGATGAGCACGTCCTTACTGGTAGGAATCTCAATGCCAGCGGGTTTGACCACCCTTACCGGGCCGTCAACCCTAAGATCGCACATGGTGCGGAGGCGGAGATCGTCCTCAAGGAACTTGGCCACTTTATACGTTGACAGTAGGAGTAATAATTCTGTTCCGACCTCGGGCAGGGCGTACGAGCGGAGCATTCCAGTGTCTAGGTTGAAAAAGGCTTTGATCCGCTTAGAAACGAACTCTACCCGGTGATAGGGAATGTTCGAATAGACACCGGACTTGATCGATGAATCCGCTACCCGTATCTTTCCACTGGGATCGATACTGTTGTTCTTGACCCCCCCGGAATATACTTCCCGCACACCTTCCGCTTCGATGAAACCGGTCAACAGCCGGGGTAGCCTCACCCTGCCATCATCGAGGTTGGAGAAAAATATTCCATGTATCAAGGAATTGGGGTCATATTTGAAAAGCACCCCGGCCACCTTTCCCCAGTTCACATTCGCACCGGTCTTATAGCCCATTTCTCCCTTCAATGATTTTTCGAAGTTCTTCTCCCCAATTATGAATGGAGAGTTCAACCGATGTGGTTCGATGAGAGAGGAGGTAACTGCATCTGTAGCCCCGGTCATCTTCGATCGAACATAGGGGATGCCGTCAAGCTCGGTAGATATATCGATCCCGTTCGTTCCGATGATCACCTTCTCCATGCGATTGGCTACCGATTGCGCACTTTCCACCAGCAGCATCCTGGTACCGTCGGGGCGTTCGTACAATGCCGCACCTATGTCGGCGAACCCCGTAGGCTGGAACCTGTCACCCATCATGGGCGTCAGGTCAGCCTCGATCAACATTCTGTTCCCGTTCTTACATTCTTCCAACCATTTTTCCATCATTATTCACTCCTTTCATTCTCCAACGCGACAATCGCTTTCTGTTTCACGAAGCTCGTCGGTACCAAGAGAGAGGCTGCCACCTTGATCCCTTCGAGTTCCTCACATGGGATGGCCATTCGAACAGGGACCCCACCGGAGTAAAGTCGCCTATGGGCGGTCCTTACCGCCTCTGTATACCTATCGGCCATGAGCAAAGAAATCTCTCCTGCGTCGCATCTCATGACCGTGCGTTCATTCTTCGTTCCTTGCATACCACCCGGAGAGAGCGTGGCCGCCAGCATGGACCAGCCGCGGGGAACGACCCTCTGTGATAATGGTTTTCGCCATGCTTTGTTTACCTCCCACAATGTTCCTTGGGATCGTCCCTTTATGCTCCAATCGATCCAGGTCATTCCCCATAACAGGTCCTCGAAGACCTTCTGATCCACGTTCCCTTCCAGGATAGGCATGATGTCCTCTGGATGCAACCTTATTGATGAGTGAAGGGGATGCGCGCCCTCCTGTTCTGCAGCGAGGAGTATGCGTTTGTGCAATGACAACGCAAGATTTCGGTAAATGTCCCCCGCCCCCCAGCTAACGTTTCCTTTTTTCTCGCTCCACGTATAGGGACGCTTAGGGTCGACCTGCACCATGTGCGCCCGCCATGTCCCGATGTCCCTGTCATACAGTGAGGAAATGGCTCCCGCCAACCTTATCTCGGACGAACCATCATCGCAGGCAAGAAGCCAGTCCAAGCTGAGACCACCCAATGGCCGAGCGAGTTTTGGCTCCTTGCGTGGATCCCTGCGACCGATTATCTTCTCCAACCGCCCAACGGCCATAAGGAGCTCTTTGAAGGCGGTGGTCGAGCCATGCGTTACAACCCTTAGAATGGAGTTGTCGATCCCGTTCCTCGCTACGATCAGGGATGCTGGAGGCTGCCCCTTGTATCGATTTATGAAGTGATCGACCGATCGTAGTATATGGTCCAGATCTTCCAAGAGATGAGCTTTGGGGGCGTCGCGCACCCTATATCTGCCGAGAGGCATAATGACCTTGTTGTCGCCCCGCCGCTTGAATATCCCATAGCGTACGAACTCTCGTATGCCCCTATCCACCCCCAGATTGGCCAAGGCGATGACGAACTGCATACTATGTTGAGGGACTGAACGTCCGATGTAGGCTCGGCCCTCAGCCATTAGGTACCTTACCTCTCTCAATCCGACCGGTCTACTCCATATTGGCGCCCATATCTCGAAGGTACCAGGTATCGCATCTTCTTCCGATGCCGATGCATACCCAACTCCACGGGAGCGGGTGGTGAACGGGGAGGAAATGGCTCCTGCCCTATCGCCTTCTCTCCGAGTGATAGAACTAGCCCAGAGCATACTCCCCTCGATCGCAAGAACGAAGTCCCATGGGTTGGCTGGGAAGTTCTTCGATTCGATCCCCACACCCTGATTGAAGCCTCCGGCCCGTCCGGGATCGAACATGCCCATGACATTTATCGAGTACTTGTCGGTCCTATCGCCGAATAGCGAATTGGAGAGGAGTTGGCGACACTCCTTTTCGTCAATTGAAAGAAGCAAGGTGCTTACGTAGTTCATGAAGGTCCTAGAATATTCCAGGTTCCCTTCATTGCCTCCCCCCAGCAGAGGGGGATAGTTGGTTTCCTCGTCTCCATTGACGATCATGGCAGAGTCCGTCCATTTGATCGCTTCCAGTGGCAAAGTTGACCTGCACTTTCTCAACAGACCCTCCTTATTCCCTTTCCTTGATCGTCTGTCTATATGCGTTCGTACCTTTTTCACACTCGCAATGAGGTTTGCGTAACTCTTGTTCTTTAACTTCGCAGCTTCTTCTACCGAGAGGTTTTTAATGTCATCCCACTCGTTGCTGGAGATCAACCTTTGTTGGACCTGCAGGGCTGAGAACAGGTCTCCATAAGGATGCTTGCTTTTAGGAAGAGCTAGCCTTGCAATATTCTCGGACAATGTTATCGGATCCCTAAGGAAATCATTATAGAGATCTTGGAACTGCTCACCTAGATCTGAGCGCATCCGAGACGAGGCGAGTTCGATAATTTTTTCCAAGGAACGATCTGGGTCGGGTAGTTCAGACCATGACCGTACCATAGAGATCGTCTTGGAATAAAGATCGAAGCGGGGGTCTTTCGAACTGCAGATTCGTTCAATTCCGCTTTTATCATCTTTTGGGTAGAATCCACTACCTCCGTTCCAGGGCGATACTACCGGCGTTGGACGATATTCCTTTATAAAAAAATCCAGCAAGGAATCCTTGTCTAAGGTCGAGGATAGGACAAAGCGATCGCCGTGGAAACATCCCCTTGCCGTATCGTCCTTCTGCTCCCCTATGAGCCTCAGCACTGCGAGACCGCGCAGATAGGACGCCCATGGTTCAGTACGGCAGTTCGAAAGAACGACCTCCGGCATTCACTCACCCCCACTAGCCCTTTCGTCTGCAGCTTTCACCAATCCCTCGAGATAGGCTAACCTGAAAGGCCCAATGTCGTCGGAGTCCCTGAGCGCCAATACCTCATCGGCCCAACTGGGGCGACCGTTCGCCCCACCAAGGTCCATTATAGATAGGTCCATCCTCATCTCCGTGGCCCTGGTACCTGGACATTCCATAGGAATAGGGACCATGTCCCCATCCCATATACCTCGGGCGAAACGGGAGCCGTTCGTCGGGCCCTTTTCACTCGGCAGTGCGCGTATGGACACCCTCACCTTTCCGTGATGTGCGGCGATGAGATAGGTTGTCAGGAAGTCCTTCCCAAGCCCAATACACATCAGGGCCGACGCCAGTTCATGTCTGAAGAAACGCCTCGCGACACCTTTCTCCATTAATTTGTCGTATTCACTCCTCTCCAGCCAACGCTCTGATTTCGCTAGGAATTCATCGCCATCACCTTTTCCCATCAATGCCTGGAATGCTGGATGCGCCTTCCCGGAATCGTGCCACAACGCCGCGTCGATGACATTGGTCCTTACTGGATCAAGATAGGGAAGCCCGTTCAATATGCGTTCTGCGACCCTCATCACGTCGGTGGAATGTTCCAGTATTGTTTTTTTCTCCTGTGGCCCGTATCTATGATCACGGTCATCCCCGTAGCCCTCGGAGCCGCAATATTCTTTGATGGGGATCACAGGCACTTTTTCTTTGACACTCACATCCCAACCAATATGTTTAGAATAAAGCCCGTCCGCCGGATCCAGCATTAGGGTCGCACCGGGTACTAAGCCATCCACCCTAGCGGGGACCCATTCGCCCGAAATGTGATCGAAGCAACGGAACCTTACCTTCCCCTTCTTCATCAGGTTCCTGACATCATTGATTGGAACGGGACATAGCTCAATGTTCATAGGAGGTGGCTGCTCAGACTTCTTCGGATCTCGCCAGAACACATGCACATTGGCTTCATCGTCAGCCCGGATGAAGCGGGAGATATCGGTAGCGCTACCAAAGATATCAGACGTTGTATCGAAAAGTTCTATCATGTCCGTGGAACGGATGATGTCCAGACCATCGGGGTCATCGAAATCCTTAGGCAAGGTCGATGAATCGAACTCTCCCACCAACCCATCGAGAATGGTGAGGGCGCTCTCCAGGCTTTCCGGGTCGTAAGGAAGTGATTTTTTTACCATCTCCGCATCCTTTGGCCGGACGATCACGATCTCCCCCATATCGTGTTCTCCGCGCCTGTTGCACCGGCCGAACCTTTGGACCAAGGAAGACCAAGGGGCGAGCTCGGTGAACAGCCTTTTTACAGAGATATCGACGCCAGCCTCAACGACCTGGGTCGATACAATGATCGCATCCTTCCCCTCATCCGCGCTGTTCTCGCTGAAGGCTATCACCCTGTCCATTGCACTCTCGCGATCGGATGGACGAAATTGAGAATGGAGAAGTACGACAGTTGCATCTTTCTTGGCTGAGAGGACCTTGTAGAGGTCCTTCGCCCTAGCCACCGTGTTCAGCACCACAAGCGTCAGCGAACCATCCTGATGTGCCAATATTTCAGATGCCAACGCTTTTACATCGCCCAATGCGGCTTCGGAGAAAGACAGGTTCTTTCTGGCATGAAGGCGTTCGACCACAGAAGGGGCGCTTTCATCGCTCTGATCGAGGGAAAGGGTATGCAATTCGGTGACTTCGGGAAAATCTATGGTCCTTAACCAATCCGGCCTTATAGTCGCGCTCATCCAAATCGTATGAGTTGGGCCATATGCCCCATAGAATTCCCGGAACCACCTGATCTGGGCCGATGTCTGAAACCCAATGCCCATCAACTGAGGCTCATCGATGACCCAAGTACAATCGTTATTGAAGAGGCCGAAATGTAAAGGCCAGCGGTAACGGGACATTGCATACCCCCGGTTCAAAGCTCTTGAGAGCAGCATGTCCTGAGTGCCAATGATGATCTGGTCTTCCTCCGTTTTAGTGTCCCATCCGTCCCATATCTCGCCCCCGAGCATCTTGACCAAACGAATACCTGGACCTCCTGAGGATGAGACTTCGTTCAGCCCCAATTTTTCCAACCAGCGCAGAACTCTCCTTTGC
Source organism: Methanobacteriota archaeon (assembly GCA_012729095.1). Classification (GTDB taxonomy): domain Archaea; phylum Thermoplasmatota; class Thermoplasmata; order Methanomassiliicoccales; family UBA472; genus UBA472. The sequence goes on from JAAYDU010000006.1 coordinate 9,305, forward strand.
GTCTGCTCCACAAGCGACCTCATAGGAAGACAGTATATCAACCGGCGAGAGGTGGCGTTCCGTATCTCCTCATCCGCGTATCTTCTGCGCCATATCCAAGCCAGTATGACACATTCGGTCTTACCCATTCCAGTAGGGGCTTCGATCAGATCCGGAAGGGCATCGCACTCCGCCATTCGTATCTGATACGGATAAGGATCATGATTTGTAGCTCTTCTGAAAAGGTCGTTGAATGAACGGCAAATATCTATTGAACAGACCATCTCGTTCCCTATGCAATACGGTTCGAACTAAATTATAATGATTATTGCATATTGTTTATTTATCTATAATACTATATATAATAAATATAATAAGCCATATAGAAAATGGGTCGATCATAATTAAAAAATGCAAGCGCCCGAGCATGACAAGGAACTTGATCGAAATGGCGGTTCGATAACTTTCACATCGTTTGAGAGGAGTGCCACTCGATTTTATGGTAAGTAATCCAAGACTAGGTGCAGCGCGCGCTCGACCGCTTGCGCCTTGACCTGTTCCCGGTCACCAGTGAAAACGAAACGAAAGGACCTGCGGTCCCTCTTCCAGCACAGCCCGACGAACACAAGCCCCACCGGCTTCTGCGGCGTGGCGCCACCAGGGCCGGCAATGCCGGTGACGGAGAGCCCTATGTCCGCACTGAAGGCCTTGGCCGCCCCCGCCGCCATCTCCTCGGCGCACTCCGCGCTCACCGCACCGTGCGCCTTCAGGGTGTCCGGGGAGACGCCCAGCAGCTTTACCTTGGAATCGTTGCTGTAGGCGATGACACCGCCCATGAAGCGCTCGGACGAGCCCGGAACGTCGGTGATGCGGTCGCCGATGCGCCCGCCGGTGCAAGATTCGGCCAAGGCCAGGGTCAGACCCGCCCTGACCAGCTTTTCCAGGAGGTCAATCTCCAGCATCTGCCCCACCCTGGGAGACCAGGTCCTGCAGGCGCCTTATGCCGTCTATGGAATCGATGACCTCGGCCACGGCGCCTGGAACGTAACGGCGCCAATCGTCGCCCTCGACCATGCGCCTCCTTATCTCCGTCCCGGAGTACTGGGAGCGATTGAACATTGGCGAGGCGGACACCTCGTAGCCCGCTTCCGAGAACAGACGCTTGGTCAGCGGGTTGTTGGTGTACACCCTCTCGAACGGGGGCACCATGGACCTGACGTGGGATACCCACACCCCGTACTGATTGATGTCCACGATGGGGACCAGAAAGAAGTCCTTTATGTTGTCCTCGCGCAGCGCCCTGGAGATCATGAGGTGGCGCTCGCCGGCGGTGAACGGGTTGTCGAAGGTGTGCGATATCTGCGCGCTCCCGATGCCGATTATGAGCTCGTCGCATTCCTTGACTATCTTCCGAACCACCTCCAGGTGTCCCAGGTGGAACGGCTGGAAGCGGCCGATCAGAAGGCAGTCCACGCGTCTCACGTCGCTCATAACGTCACGTCAATCCGGTTCTGCCGATAAAACCCTTGTGGAAAGAATGGAAAAGGGGTTTACTGGACCACCGGTTTGCCGGCCGGCTTGAGCGGGGCGCTGACCAGGGCGGCCAGCTTCTTCAGCAGCCCGTCCTTCTTGCTCCCGCTCACCAAGGCGTGCGTGAGCACCTCGCCCATGTTGGTCACCGGCACTATCTCGATCTTGCCGATGTAGCGCTCCTCCAGGACCACGTCGAACTGGTTGGCCTTGGGGATCAGCACCTTCTTCAGGCCCGATTCCGCGGCGGCCTCTATCTTGGCGGTGACGCCTCCCACGGGAAGCACCTGCCCCCTTACGCTCAGGGAGCCGGTCATGGCGACGGTCTGGTCCACAGGCACATCCTCCAGGGCGGATATGACCGCCGTGGCGATGGATATGGAGGCGGAGTCTCCTTCCACGCCGTCGTATGTTCCCACGAACTGCACGTGCACGTCATGGTTGCTGATGTCCTCGCCGGTGTACTTCTTGATGATGGCGGACACGTTCTGCACCGCCTCCTTGGCGATCTCGCCGAGCTTCCCGGTGGCTATGATCTGCCCGCCGTTCTTGGTTTGCGCCGGGGTGACCTCAGCCACTATCGGAAGCACTATGCCGGACAGCTCGGACATGCTGCTGGACGAGTTCATGGCCGCCAGCCCGTTGACGATGCCGACGGCGCCGCCCTCGGTGTTGAACGTCGGGTACAGCTTGTGCGCCTGTATGTAACGGTCCACGATCTGCTGCTCAAGCGAGCGCGCGACCTTCTTGGCCTTCGTGACATGTTCCTGGGTGACGATCGGCGCGGACTCCTCGCGGGCCATGTCGCCAGCGACGCGTATCAGGCCACCGAGCTCCCTGAGGCGCAGCGTGAGCTGCCCGCGCCTTCCGGCGCGCCTCTGGGCCTCCTTGATGATCTCCATTACGGCCTTGCGGTCGAAGTGGGGGATCTTCTTGTCCTTGGCGACCTCCTGAGCTACGAAGCGCACCAGCTTGGTGCGGTTGTCCTCGGTGTCGTCCATGGTGGAACGCATGTACACCTCGTACCCGTAGCCGCGGACGCGGGAACGGAGGGCGGGGTGCATGCCCTGAATGGCATCCATGTTGCCCGCGCAGACCAGGATGAAGTCGCACGGTACGGCTTCCGACTTCACCATGGCCCCGGAGCTCCTCTCCGACTGGCCGGTGATGCTGAACTTGCCCTCCTGGAGCGCGGTGAGCAGCGACTGCTGGGACTCCATCCTCAGCATGTTGATCTCGTCCACGAATAGCACTCCCTTGGACGCCTTGTGAATGGCACCGACCTCCAGGCGCTCGTGCGCCGGGGTCTCCAGACCACCTGACTGGAACGGGTCGTGCTTGACATCGCCGAGCAGCGAGCCGGCGTGAGCGCCCGTGGCATCTATGAACGGTATGGCCGCCCCCTCTTCGTGGGTGATCAGCAGCTTGGGGATCATGAAGTTCTCCTTGTGCTGGCCCACGTAACGGGTGGCGAAGAATATCATTGCCGCGGCCATTATTCCGAACAGCAGTATCATGGGGTCCCTGGCCTGGAAGTACAGTATGACCGTCAGCACCATCACCATCATCACGATGGCGGTAACCATGGAGGACTTCTGCGACTTGCGCGCCATTGCCTCCTTCTTCTGGGCCGTGACGATCTCCTTTCCCTTGCCTGCCGGAACCGTTCGTATCCGGGGCTCGTTCGGATCGTCAGCGTTGTGATAGGCGATGACGTCCTGCAGCTCGTCCTTGGGAAGGTATTCCGTCATGGACTTGGCCAGCATCGATTTGCCAGTACCAGGCTCGCCTATGAGCATGACATGGCGCTTCTGCTCGGCCGCCTTGCGAACGACCTCCACCGCGGACTCCTGACCTATGACCTGATCGGAAAGCCTCTCCGGGATCTTGATGTCAGCGGTGGTGGCGAACTCCTGGGTCTCTATCCAGGTCTCCACGTCCGGCATGTTCACCGCCTTCTCTTTAACATCCTCTTCCATGCTTCACCCTGTCTCAAATTCATCCCATGCAGGCGCTGCTATATAAACACATTCCTCTCAATGAGCGTGCCGTGAACCTGGCCAGCCGTCGGACTTTTTCTATATGATGCTACGTCCTCATCGTGGATAAAACGTTCCCCCGAACCTTCATCCCGGCCGGTCATCCCTGGACGAAGCGGGGCGCCGAGCCCACTGGGAACGCTGGAACAAACGACTATTTATCAATTGAGCGTTTATGAGTAAGCATCCAGAGAGGTATCGATTTGAAGGTGTTCGTCTACGTGGGAATGAGCGCGGACCTCGTTCACCCCGGTCATCTGAACATAATCAGGAAGGCTTCGGAGCTGGGAGAGGTCACCGTGGGGCTGCTCACAGACCAGGCCATAGCCAGTTACAAGCGGCTCCCGTTCATGGACTACGAGCAGAGGAAAACGGTGATCGGGAGCATAAAGGGGGTGGCCCAGGTGGTTCCGCAGGAGACCTTGGACTATGGACCGAACCTTCGCAGGTACCGGCCCCGGTACGTGGTTCACGGGGACGATTGGAGGGAGGGGGTCCAGAAGAAGGTGCGGCAGGAGGTCATCGACACGCTGCAGGAGTGGGGAGGGGAGCTGGTGGAGGTGCCCTACACGCAGGGCATCTCCTCCACCAAGCTCAACCAGGCCCTGAAGGAGATCGGGACCACGCCGGACATCCGGCGCAACAAGCTGCGCCGGCTCATGGACGTCAAGCCCCTGGTGCGCCTCATGGAGGTGCACAGCGGCCTGACCGGGCTGATCGTGGAGAACGTTTCCCTGAGGACCGAACGCGGCCGGGAGGAGTTCGACGGCATGTGGGCCAGCAGCCTTACCGAGTCCACCGCCCAGGGCAAGCCGGACATCGAGGCGGTGGACGTGACCTCCAGGGTGAACTTCCTGAACACGATATTGGAGGTCACCACCAAGCCCATCGTCTATGACGCGGACACCGGCGGCATCCCGGAGCACTTCCAGTCCACCGTGCGGACCCTGGAGCGCCTGGGCGTTTCCGCGGCCATAATCGAGGACAAGACCGGGCTGAAGAAGAACTCCCTGTTCGGAACTGACGTCTGCCAGACCCAGGACGGCATCGAGAGCTTCTGCCGGAAGATACACGCCGGCAAGACCGCCCAGATAACCGACGAGTTCATGATCATCGCCCGCATCGAGAGCCTTATCCTGGGCAAGGGGCTTAAGGACGCCCTGGAGCGGGCGGCGGCGTACATCGAGGCGGGGGCGGACGGCATCATGATCCACAGCAAGTCCAAGGACCCGAAGGAGGTCTTCGAGTTCTGCCGCGAGTACCGGAAGATGCCGAAGACCGTGCCGCTGGTGGTGGTGCCGACCACCTACTCGCAGGTCACCGAGGAGGAACTGATCGAGAACGGCGTGAACGTGGTCATCTACGCCAATCATCTCATCCGGGCGGCGTACCCGGCCATGATGGACACCGCCAAGTGCATCCTGGCCAATCACCGGGCGCTCGAGGCCGAGGATCGCATCATGCCCATCAAGGAGATACTGGAGCTGATACCGGGAGGCAAGTGATGATAGACCCGGAGCACCTCTTCCATGTGCTCGGGGAGAACGGCATGGTCCGCTTCACCGGGGTTCCCGATTCACTGCTGAAGGACCTCTGCGCCTACATCACCGACAACGTCCCGGCGGGAGCCCACGTCATCGCGGCCAACGAAGGGAACGCCATCGGGCTGGCCGCCGGCTGGTATCTGGGGACGGGCGCCCCGGCCATGGTGTACATGCAGAACTCCGGGCTGGGGAACGCCATCAACCCCCTGGCCTCCCTGAGCGACCCAGAGGTATACGGCATACCCATGCTCCTGGTCATAGGCTGGAGAGGAGAACCCGGCAAAAAGGACGAGCCGCAGCACGTCAAGCAGGGCAGGATAACCCCGGCCCTGCTGGAGGCCATGGAGATACCGTTCAAGGTCCTGGGACCGGAGGCGGACCCCGCGGCGACCGTCGCCTCCCTCTGCGCGGAGATGAGGGTGCGGAGCGGCCCGGTGGCCCTGATAGTGCGCGAGGGCACCTTCTCCCCGTACAAGCTGAAGGCCGCCCCCGTTCGCTCCTTCCAGATGGACCGGGAAGGGGCCATCGTCAAGGTGGCGGAGCGTTTGCGCTGCGAAGACGTGGTGGTGTCCACCACCGGCAAGGCCTCCCGGGAGCTGTGCGAGTGCCGCCTGCGCTCCGGCAAAGGTTCGGAATGCGATTTCCTGACCGTGGGTTCCATGGGCCACGCCTCGTCCATAGCCATGGGCCTGGCCGGCGCGAGACCGGAAAGGAAGGTGCTGTGCTTCGACGGGGACGGGGCGTTCATCATGCACATGGGCGCCCTGGCGGTGATAGGGCAGCAGGCCCCGGAGAACCTGGTGCACCTGGTGTTCAACAACGGCTCGCATGACTCCGTGGGCGGGCAGCCCACGGCGGGATTGGGCATGGACATGCCTGCGATAGCCAGGGCCTGCGGGTACCGCAGCGCGGTGTCCGTCTCCACCGATGAGGAGCTGGAGAAGGCCGTGGACCTCGCCCTGCGGGAGGCGGGGCCGTCCTTCATCGAGGTGAAGGTCAACGGCGGCGCCAGAAAGGACCTGGGACGGCCCCGGACCGGTCCCCGGGAGAACCGGGAGGCGCTGATGGCCAACCTCGGGCGGGGGGATTGAGATGGAAGGATGGACGTTCCACAGCCCGGTCAGGATCATGATGCGCGACGGCGCCCTGGACGCCCTGGGGGAACTGGTCCCCTACGAGAGGGTGGCCCTGATCACCACCCCCGGTTTCGTGAGAAGGGGCGCGGCCGCCCGCGCGGAGCGCTCCCTGGGAGGCCGCCTGGTCAGCGTTCTGGACGTGGTGAGCCCCAACCCGGACATGGACGATATTGACGGGCATCGCGAGCTCTTCCGGCAGGGCGACCCCCAGGCCCTGATCGCCCTGGGAGGGGGCAGCGCCATCGACACCGCCAAGGCGGCGGCCCGTCTGATGTCCACCGAGGTTACGTTATCGGAGAACCTGCGCGGGGGGAGGGAGTTCCGCTGTGCGCGCCGGATACCGATAATCGCCATCCCCACCACCTCCGGCACGGGATCGGAGGTGACCCCGTTCGCCACCATCTGGGACCGCAAGGCCCGGAGGAAGCGCTCCATAGAGGGAGCGGACCTGCTGCCGGAGACCGCGCTTCTGGACCCCACGCTCACCCTTGGCCTGCCCAAGGACGCCACGGTGTCCACCGGACTGGACGCCGTGTCGCATTCCCTGGAATCGGCGTGGTCCCGGAGGGCCGGTCCGATGAGCACCGCCCTGGCGGTCGGCTCGCTACGCCTCTCCCTGGATTCGCTGCCCAGGCTGGCGAGGGACCTGGACGACCTGGACGCCAGGCGCTCCATGATGACGGCCAGCACCATGGCCGGACTGGCCATCGCCCAGACCAGGACGGCCCTGGCCCATTCCATATCATATCCGTTGACGGCCGAGCTGGACGTGCCGCACGGACTGGCCTGCGGCTTCGCCCTGCCGGAGGTGCTGGAGTTCAACGCCGGGAGCGACGACGGGCGCCTGGAGAGGCTTTCCAGGGAGCTCGGGTACCCTTCCGTCGAGGGGCTGAAGGAGGCTCTCGAGCACCTGCTGGACGTGACCGGCGCCGACCGGATGATGAGGGAGCTGGTCGGCGATCCGCGGGAGGTCCTGAACCGGAGGGACCGGATGATGGACGGCTCCCGAGCCTCGAACAACCTGCGCCCGGCGAGCGCCTCTGACCTGGAGGGCATCCTGTCGGCATGGGCGCGCCGGTCCGCAAGGGAATGAGCGGGGTTTCTGGCATGCGGAGGCGGCACGGCCACCAAGTTAATTTATCCGCCCACCGTCATTCCCGGGTCGGCTTCCGCATGCCCGGACCACTTCAGAGGTTGTTGAGCAACGCTGGCGTTCGCCCCGTCTTCCAGTTCACCCTCTACCTGCTGGACTGGGGCTAGAAGAAGGAACGGAAGCTGGTGGCCTTCACCGGGCTGGACGGGATGTGGTACACCGACAACAGTCGCTACCTCTTCGAGCACTGCGTGCGCAACAACCCGGACGGCCTGCGCCTGATCTGGGTGACCAGGAACCAGGACCTCATAGACCGGATGGAGAAGGACCCCGAGATGGCCGGGAGGTTCCTGTACCAGTATTCCCTGCCAGGCGTCGTGGCCTTGCTGAAGGCCAAGGTGGTGGTGCACGCTTTCCTGACCTACGACCTGCCGGTGATCTTTTCCCGCCGCACCGTCACCCTGCAGCTGTGGCACGGCATACCCATCAAGGCCATCGGCATCCGGGAGAACAAGAGGTCCCCGGTGAACAACCGCTTCAAGAGGCTGCAGATGGACGTGCAGCACACCTACTGGATGGCCAGCTCGGAGACGGACAAGCGGACCACCGTTCTGTGCACCGGACTTCCCGAGGAGAGAGTGCTGGTGACCGGGTATCCCAGGAACGACCTGCTGGCCCGGTCCCGGGGAAAGGCCGCCGGGGAAGGCGACCAGCGTGTTCCCCTTCCCGGACATGGACCTGGAGGAGCTGGAACGGCTGCTGGAGGAGCTCGACGCCTGCCTGCTGCTGCGCGGGCATTACCGTGACGACGTGACGGTGCGCGATGGCGCGGGAGGAGCGGAGGGCGGCGGAAGGGTGATCATGGCCAACCGCGACACCGTGGAGGACGTGCAGGAGCTGCTTCCCTTCGTGGACGTGCTGGTGAGCGATTATTCCGGGATATGGGTGGACTACCTTCTCCTGGACCGTCCGATCATATTCGTCCCCTACGACCTGGAGGAGTACTCCCGGAGCCCGGGGCTCATGTACGATTTTGAAGAGGTCTCCCCGGGACCCAAGGTGGCCAGCTTCCAGGAGTTCGCCGCCTCTCTGCGGGAATGCCTGCGGGACCCCTCCCGGATGGGAGAGGAGCGCCTCAAGGCCAGGAGGATGTTCCACGAGCATGAGGACAGCAAGGCCTGCGAGCGCCTCTACCGGATCATCTCCGGGAACGCCTGACGGTGAAACTGTAATAACCCGATAGGACATGACCTAATGTCCATGTCCGACTGGAAGAGCATGCTGCCGCCGAAGGTGCTGGAGATCCTGGCGGAGGACGGGATCACGTCGTTATATCCGCCGCAGGAGAAGGCGGTGCCGCTGGTCCTGCAGGGCAAGAACCTGGTCCTGGCGGTACCGACCGCTTCCGGTAAATCGCTGGTGGCCTACCTCGCGGCGGTCAAGAGGGTCCTGGAAGACCATGGAAAGGTCCTTTATATCGTTCCGTTGAAAGCGTTAGCGGCCGAAAAACTGGAAGAGCTGCGGCGCTTCGAGCGGCTGGGCATACGTGTCGGGATGTCCATCGGAGATTACGATGACGGGGACCGGGACCTGGACCGCCTGGACGTTCTGGTGGCCACGTCGGAAAAGGCCGACGCCATCATGCGCCACCGCGCCGAGTGGGTGCGCTCCATGTCCCTGGTGATAGCGGATGAGGTGCACCTGATGAACGACCCCGGACGGGGTCCCACGCTGGAGATAACGCTGGCCAAGTTCCGCATGCTGAACCCCGGCGTGCAGGTGATAGCGCTTTCCGCCACCGTCGGCAACAGCAAGGAGATGGCCGAGTGGCTGGACGCGGAACACGTTGCGATGGACTGGCGGCCTGTAAAGCTAAAAGAGGGCGTGCTGCTGGAAGACACCATAAACTTCACAGATAACTCCAAGCGCAAGGTGAAGCGCCTGGGCGACCCGGTCTGGTCGCTGGTGAAGGACACCGTTGACGAGGGCGGCCAGGTACTGGTGTTCGTTAACACCAGGCGCTCGACGGAAACGCTGGCGGTGAAGTTCTCCCGGTCCATCAAGGACGGCCCGGACCAGAAGCTCTCGGAGGAGCTTGACGAGGGGTTCAGGGACGAGCACACCACCATGGGACTGTCGCTCAAGGACTGCATGCGCCACGGCATGGCCTTTCATAATGCCGCTCTGAGCAGCGAGCATCGGACCCTCGTGGAGAAGCTGTTCAAGGCCGGGAAGATCAAGTGCATCGTGGCTACGCCGACCCTGGCGGCGGGCATCAACCTCCCGGCCAGGCGCGTCATCGTTAGGGACGTCAATCGCTTCGACGACGGCGGTTACGTTCCGCTGCCGGTGATGGAGGTCAAGCAGATGTGCGGTCGCGCCGGGCGGCCCCGCTACGACCCGTACGGGGAGGCGGTGCTGATCGCGAAAACGGTCGACCAGAGCCACATGCTGTTCGAGAACTACCTGCTGGGGGAGCCGGAGGATGTTGTTTCAAAGGTAGGCAACGAGCGGGTCCTGAGGGCGCACGTTCTGGCGCTGATCGCAACGGACACCGCGAACACCAGGGCGGCCCTTCTCGATTTCCTGAGAAGGACGTTCTACGCCCACCAGCGCGGCGAGATGGGCATGGAGGAGGCTGTGGAGAACATCGTTCGATTCCTGTGGGAGGAGGGAATGGTGCGCTGCCCGGGAACGGAGATGCTCGCGTCGGAGGCGGAAGCGGACCTGAAGGCCACCTTCTTCGGACGAAGGGTCTCGGACCTCTACATAGACCCGATGTCCGCCGTGAAGCTGAGGGACGCCTTGCTGGCGTACGTCCCGGGAGAGAAGACGCTCGGCTTCCTGCACGCGGTGTGCTCGACGCCGGACATGCTGAACCTGTACCTGAAGCGGGACGATTTCGATCATCTGACGGACGTCGTCCTGGAAAGGAAGGACGAGCTGCTGTTCATGCTCCCGGACATGGAGACGCCCGATTACGAGTACTTCCTCTCCGAGGTGAAGACCGCCCTCGTCCTGGATTCCTGGATAGCCGAGAAGGACGAGGAGGAGATGCACCGGAGCTTTGGCACTGGACCGGGGGACATACACAACAAGGTGGAGATCGGGGAGTGGCTTCTTTACTCGATGCGCGAGATGTCCAACATATTCAACAAGGACTGCTATCCAATTCTAACGAAGCTCATGACCCGGATGCGCTACGGAGTTCGAGAGGACATACTGGAGCTGGTGGAACTGAAAGGGGTGGGACGTATACGTGCACGGTCCCTGCAGAAGAAGGGTTTCGACTCCTGGGACAGGATAAAGGATGCTGACGTTCACGACATATCGGCCGTCATCGGCATCGGGGACACCTTGGCGGAACGTATCAAGAAGCAGGTCGACCCCGATTTCGTGCCGATCAAGAAGGCCAGGCCGCGTCCGAAAAAGGACGAGGCGCCAGAGGTCAAAAGCGAACTAAAGGAAGAGAGGAAGGGGCAGACCAAGCTGTTCGATTTTTAATTGGAAGGGAAAGGTCCGAACCCTTTTTTCGCCTCTTTATTTATACTCTGCTCCGACTAATTTATACCGGTTAGGGGGCGCTTAGTATCACTTCGATCAGGCCATCCTTCGGCGTCAAGTTGTTATCATGGCTATTCCTTTTGATGATGATCGCTTCGGTCATTGTTCTCGTCCCTCCTCCCGTTGTCGCTGAACCGTCCTTCGTCAGGAGCGCAACTGGTTGGGCCATGGAGATCGTGGACTGCAGTGGCCAGGTCGGGGAGTATGCCTCTCTGGCCCTGGATACTGACGACAAAGCGCACATCAGCTACTGGGATCGCATTAATCAGAACCTGGTCTATGCCACCAATGCCGATGGCCGGTGGAAAAGGTCGGTGGTGGATGACTCCGGGAACGTAGGAATGTTCACCTCGATAGCCGTGAACGCCACCGGGACTCCGCATATATCCTATTACGCCGTGGGGAGCCAGGACCTCCGCTACGCCACATTTGCGGATGGCATTTGGATAATCCTGACCGTGGACAGCGCCGGGGACGTCGGTCAGTACTCCTCCCTGGCCTTGGACGCCGAAGGCAAGGCGACATCAGCTATTATGACAATACCAACGGGGACCTCAAGTACGCCACCAACGCCGGGGGATGGTTCGTGCCTGGCACCGTGGACTCAGCGGGCAACGTGGGACAGTATTCCTCCCTTGCGCTAGATGCTGGCGGATTTGCGCACATCAGTTACTACGACGCTACCAACGGGGACCTCGAGTACGTCAGGAGGACCGTCTCCGACTGGCAGTTCGAGACGGTCGACAGCGAGTGGGATGTGGGCAAGCACACCTCCCTGGCCCTGGACAACGCCGGACGGGCGCACATCAGCTACGTGGATGTCAGCTACGGCAATCTCAAGTACGCCGTTAAGGACGGGGTCGCCTGGTCCACCAGCCCCCTCGACCTTGTGGGCACCTCAGGGGGCTATACCTCGATCGCCCTGGATTCCCAGGGCGAAGCGCGCATAAGCTACTTCGACGCCCTGGATCTGAAGCTCAGGTACGCATCCCAGGAGGGCGGATCATGGTCGATGATGAACATTGAGTCCAGGGTCGGGTACCACACCTCGCTTGAGCTGGACCGGGACGACCGGGCGCATATAGGGTACTGCGACGGCGACCTTTACCTCAAGTACGCCACCGAGAACGTCTGGTACCAGGAGACGGTGGCCTCCACCGGCTTCTCGGGGGAGCACAGCTCCATTTCCCTGGACCAGCG
>JAAYDU010000043.1 GCA_012729095.1 Methanobacteriota archaeon
ACTGGCAACATGGATTGGCCCACACTTAAATATTTTGTAATCAATATTGGTAACAATATAAATAAATTAGAATTCAATTGTTTGGCATTGGCAAAGTGTCAGTTTGAATTTTGCAACAAGGCCATAAATAATGAGCTAGAGGGCTAGCGGCGCATCAGGCGCCTGGCCTTGAGCAACTTCTGCAGCAGGCCGTCCCTCTCCCCGTTGAAGGCCAGCCCGGTGAAGTCGTGCATGGCCTCCATGCCCTCTTGCCCGTAGGGATGCCACCATATCTCCGATGGGAACTTTCCGCGGTCCAGGTGCACGTGCTGCCGTTCCATCAATTCCTCAAAACCAGCGTCGCCGTGGGTGCGCCCGAAACCGCTCTCCCCCCGGCCGCCCCAGGGAGTGGCCCCCAGCCCATAGGTGTAGGCCACGTTGTTGATGGTGATGGTCCCGGAGCGAAGACTGGTGGCCATCTCCCTTCCCCTTTCCGCGTTGGACGTCCACACGCTGCCGTTGAGGGCGAACCGGCTGTCGTTCGCCAGTTTCACGGCCTCCTCCTCGCTATTGAACGTGAGCAGGGCGACGATAGGCCCGAAGGTCTCGTTGCTCACGATGTCCATGTGCTGCTCTGCCCTCAACACGGTAGGCTGGAAGAAGTGCCCCTTGAGGTCCGGCCGCTTACCTCCAGTCAGGACCTTCGCCCCTTGTTCCAATGCCCTGGCGAGCTGGTTTTCCATCTCCGCTACCGCCCCCTCGGATATCATGGCCCCCAGAGATACGCTTGGGTCGTCCAGGTCGAAGCCTTGCTTCAGGGCGGACACCTCCTTGAGCAGCAGCGGAACGAAAATGTCCTCCACGCTTTGATCGATGTAGATGCGCTTGACCGCCACGCAGGTCTGCCCGCTGTTGACGAAGGAGCCCCAGCAGGCCGCTCTCGCCGCTCTCTTCAGATCGGCGTCCTTCAGGACGATCATGGCGTCCTTGCCGCCCAGCTCCATGGTCATGGGTGTGAGCCTCTGCGAGGCCATCACCATGATCCTGCGCCCGACATCGGCTTGGCCGGTGAAGATGATGCGGTCCACGCCGGATGCCGCCAGCGCATTGCCGATCTTGGCCCCGGAGCCTACGGCGACCTGCAGCAGGCCCTCCGGTAGCCGGGCGTCCTTGAATACCTCAGCCATGCGCAATGCCGTCAGCGGGGTGCGGGAAGAGGGTTTCAGCACTACCCCGTTTCCCGCGGCCAGGGACATCATGACCTGGGAGTAAGGTATGGCCAGAGGATAGTTCCAGGGGGCGATTATGCCTATCACCCCCAGAGGGCGGGGGACCAGATGCGATGAACGGCCCATGTAGCGCATCATCGATGACAGGGGACCGAAGTCCACCTTCGACTCGCGGAAGACGTGCTCCACGCGGCTGACGGCGAAGTCCCCCACGCTCAAAGCGTTCATGACGTCCGTGGCCAGCGATTCCATCAGAGGTTTGCCGGTCTCCCTGGAGACCAGTTCGGCGAACTCGTCCGTCCGTTCCGCAAGCAGGTCCTGCACCCTCCGCAGCAACCGAGACCTTTTGGCCGGAGACTCCCGACCCCAGGAGGCCTGGGCCTTCCTGGCGGTTCCCACCATGCCCGGCACCTCCTCGGGAAGCGCACACTCGACGTCGTCCAATGGCTCGAGGGTGGCCGGGTTCGATATGCGGAGGACTGGTCTGCGGCTCATCGTTCCCTCGGAACGTCGTAAGCGTAGATGAACCTGACCATGGTTTAATTACGTGGAATAGGATATTTCGGGCATGCCCAAGTCCTTCGTCCTGCTCATGGCCTCGCTAGTGGTGATGGCCGCCATGATACCGGCGCCCGCCGCGGCCGAGTCCGACGACGGTACGGCGGTCATCCCGGCCGGAGGGCACCTGGTGCTGCTGAACTTCACTGTCACCGGGGATCGATGGGAAGATCCGTCCAATGCCGGCAACGTCCGCTACTTGGTGTACCTGGACGAGGGCTCGCTGCAGGAACACTTCGACGTGTACGTAATGACCGCCAGCACCTATCAGCAGTACATTTCCGGCGGTCCGCTCCAGCTAGCGGCTGGCTGGGGATCGGATTACGCCGGGGAGGTTCCGGCCTTCAACCTGGTTTACCTGTTCTACGAGGATGATTACGTCCTGCTCATCGACAACACCGATGTGGGCTTCGGTCCCTACGCGCCCGCAGAGCTGAAAGTGCATTACGAGTACGAGGCGCAGAACGTGGACGTGTATCACGAGACCCGGTGGGACGTGTTCATCGCCCTGATGGTACTGGTAGCCCTTCTGGGATTGGTGTTCCTGTTGCTTCTGAACATCTGGGCGAAGCACAGGTTGGCCCGAGCGGATGCCGAGCGCGGGGAAAGGTGCTCCAACTGCGGCAAGGTGTCCGTTACCGAGGGGGAGTTCTGCCCGTACTGCGGGAAGGAGCGATGATCACATTCCCCAGAAGGGGTCCGTCTTCCGCTTGATCTCCAGGAGCTGCTCCAGGGTCTCCTTTTCTTCCAGGTTCAGGTCGTAGTCCTGCAGGTTCTTGATCTCCGACTCCAGGATGTCTATGTACAGGATGTCCTCCACGTCCAGCTGCCTGCCGACCGTGGCCCCCTCGATGGCAACGGCGATCTCCTGGCCAACTATGGCCTCCCTCAGAACATCCTCCCCCGTGCGCAGGGAGCGTATCCTTCCTATCTCCCGGCCGTCAGCGGCGATCAGCTTCTGATTGTTGCGTATTCGTCCCGACAGGACGCGCACGCCGACGATGGCCGGCTTGCTGGCCCGGAACACGCAGTTCGGCAGCACCCTGATCTTTCCAGGGAAGGCCACCAGTGAGCGTTTCTCCGCCTCGGCGCGGCGCTTCTCCTCTTCCACCCATTTCTGATAGTCATCTATGAGCCCGTACACCACGGCGTTCAGGAAAACCTTTGATTCGTGCGTCGTCACGGCGTCCTTGGCGTCCGGCAGCATGCTGACGTTGAAGCCGAGGACGACCTTGTGCAGCGGGTCGTTGTACGCGCTCACCTCGATTATGTCGCGCTTGGAGATGTCCCCCGTCTCGTACTTTCGTATCGGGATGTCTGCGCGTTTGCACTCGTATGCCAGGGCTTCCAGGGAGCCCAAGGCGTCCGCTTTGATCATGATGCCGTTGTCGGCGACCTCGATGTTGATCTTGGTCTCTTCGGCTATCTCCTTCAGCGCCTCGTCCTGATTGTTCTTGATAGCGCGTAACGGAGCGCCGGCGACGACCCCCTCCAGGCTCTGGCAGAGCAATTTAACGCCGGCGGCGGCGGTGATCTCCTTCAAGCGGTCGAACTTGTCCCGCGGGTCGCGGATCTCGTCCAGCGGCTTGGGCTTCAGTATGGCCTTGACCTTGGTGATGAGCGGCTTACCCTTGGTGCCCAGTGCGATGCTGTCGCCCTGCCTGAGCTCGCCATCGTAGAGGATGACGTCAATGGTCTGGCCGAGACCCCTTTCCTCCTTGACCTCCAGGATGGTCCCTTTGGCCCGGCCGACCTCGGTCTTCAGGGTCTCCTCCAGGAAACGCTGGGCCAGACCGACAAGCACCAGCAGGAGGTCGGGAACGCCCTCGCCGTTGCGGGCGCTGATGGGCACCAGAGCTATGTTCCTTGTGAAGTTCTCGATGCGATCGTAACGTTCCGATGACATCCCCTCCTCAGACAGGCGGCCGATGATCGCGTACAGCTTCTCCGAAAGGGCAGCCTGGGCCTCCTCGCTCTGTGTCTTCTCGGAGAGTATGAAAGGGGCGGAGGGATGGGAGACCCATCCGTTCACCAGGTCGATCTTGTTCAGGGCTATTATGAAAGGGGTCTTGAACCTCCTCAGTATGCTGATCGATTCAAGTGTCTGGGGCTTCAGCCCCTCGTTGATGTCTATGACCAGAATGGCTATGTCCGCCAGGGACCCTCCCCTGGCACGAAGTGTGGTGAAGGAGTGATGGCCGGGGGTGTCGATGAAGAGCAGGCCCGGAACGTTGAACTTCTTTCCCCCCATGAGCTTGGCGCACACCTTGTCCACGTGATCCAGAGGGACCTCGGTCGCCCCGATGTGCTGCGTGATCCGTCCGGCCTCGTGCGTCATGACCGCCGTTCCCCTGATGTAATCGAGCAGGCTGGTCTTGCCGTGGTCCACGTGGCCCAGCACGCTGACGATGGGTTGACGGATGGTCATGTTCATCGGATTTGAGAATGCCTATTAGTATCTTTCTCGGACCTAGGAACGGTCGCGCGCGCAACTGGTATGATTAAAAAGAAAAATGGGTTTCAAGAAGGTGTTTTGCGCCTACTCGAACAGCCAGACCTTGTTGCAAGCTTCGTAGCTCAGGAGCTCGTAGTCGTTGAAGAACAGCTCGATCTCGCGCTTCGCGGACTCCGGGGAATCGGAGCCGTGAATGATGTTGCGGCCGGTCTGCTGGGCGAGGTCCCCCCGGATTGTGCCAGGAGCGGCCTCCACCGGGTTGGTCTTGCCCATCATGCCGCGCATGACGGAGATGATGTTGTCTCCCTCCCATGCCATGACCAGCACCGGCCCGGAGGTCATGTACTCGATCAGCTTGGGGAAGAAACCCTTGCCCTTGTGCTCGGCGTAATGCCTCTCGGCCAGCTCGCGCGGTATGCGCATGAACTTCATGGCCACCGGGCGGAAGCCCTTGGCCTCCAGCCTGGCGACTATTTGGCCCATCAGACCGCGCTGCACGGCGTCCGGCTTGAGCATGACGAAGGTGCGCTCCATCACGGGACTCACTCCTTCGTCTCGGCCTCGGCCTTCTTAGCGGCCCTGGCCTTCTTCCTGTTCAGGGACTTGACCTTGGGCTCGGTCTTCCTCTCGACCTTCTGCTCGACCTTGGCCGTCTCCTTTACGTTTTCCTCGACCTTCTGCTCGGACCTCTCCTTGGCAGCCATGACCATGCCCTTCTTGGTGGCGTAGGCCTTGGTCCAGGTCACGTTCCTGGGCACCCTCTTGAGCTCGACCATGTTCTTGTAGCACTTGTTGGTGCAGAAGAGCATGACGGTCCCGTCCTTCTTGACATACATCTTGCCGGTTCCAGGCTCGATCTGCTCTCCGCAGAAGGAGCATAAGTGTTGCTCTACCATGTGTATGACCTCCTTACCTGAGGGAGAGCTTCCTGGCCTCTCTGGATGTCTCTCTGAGCATCAAGATATCGCCCATGCGGACCGGTCCCATGATGTTCCTGGTGATTATCCTTCCCTTGTCGCGGCCATCCAGCACGCGGACCTTTACCTGGGTGGCCTCCCCGGTCATGCCCGTCCTGCCGATTATCTCCACAACCTCTGAAGGAATGCTATCTTCGTCAGCCATCTATGACACCCTTTAGCCCTTTATCTTCTTGACCTGGTCGACCAATGCCTCCAGGATGGGCTTGCCCTTTCCAGCATCGAGTATGGCAATGGAAGCGGTCGGCTTCTCCAACCCGCAGGAAGCGCCCAGCTGGGCCTTGCTGTCCACGTACACGTACGGAATGTTCCTCTCCTCGCAGAGCATGGGCATGTGCGCCAGGATCTCCGGCGGCTGCACGTCCTCGGCCAGGACGACCAGTGCCGCCTCTCCGCGCTCAACGATCTTGGTGACCTCGTTGGTGCCCTTCTTCAGCTTGCCGGTGTCCCTGGCAAGCTCGACGACCTCGTAGGCCTTGTCCTTGAGTTCCTTGGGCACTTCGAATCTAATGAACACTGCTTTTGCCAAACTTATACCTCCTTCCGATGTGTTAACATCCTCATTATTCATGGGCTCATAAGAGCAGGAACGCTCAAAGGAGTGGTCGTATAAAAGGCTTATCCACCGGGGAAATCGGAAAAATCAGATGGCCATTGGGCCTGTCATGGTCGTGCTTTTTTTGCGTTCTTGGAATGATCGAGAAGGGTATAAATATTTTAAAAAAAATTTGGCGACTTGGTATAAATATGAAATTACCAGTATCCTGACCTTGACACTTGACCGAGCGAAATTTCTCTGGTTTTGGGATTTGACAGTTGGCCCATGAGGTTCTGAACCTCATCGAAAACGCCCGGTTCCGGGCGTTTTCCACTACGTTTCGGAGATGAAATCGGCCAAA
>JAAYDU010000044.1 GCA_012729095.1 Methanobacteriota archaeon
ATCGCTCGGACTGGAGAGGGTGGAGTACGAGCCGGAGCAGTTCCCAGGGCTGGTGTACCGCTTGGACTCTCCGAAGGTCGTGGTACTTCTGTTCGGCTCCGGCAAGCTGGTCTGCACCGGCGCCAAGGTCGAGGAGGATGCCGCGGAGGCGGTCGACAAGATCACCGAGGAACTGAAAGCGGCCGGCCTGCTGAAGTAGGCCGTCACCCTCGATCTTCGAAGATCACACCCGGCAGGGAACCCCATCCATGCAGGAAACAGGAAGTACACCGGCGGACCCTGTACTGGGAACGCCGCGCCTGGTCCTGCGGCCGATGATACTGGAGGATTCCGTGCCGATGCACGTTCTCAGGTCCGATCCGGAAGCTACCCGCTGCTACGGCCAGGACCCTCATGCCGACCTGGAACGGACGCGGGACTGGGTGCGAGCTGCTCTGGAGGGGCGCAGGATGGGCAGTTCGATCACCTGGGCCATCACCCTGCGCCAGGACGGCCAGGTCATCGGCGAGTGCTGCCTCTGGAACATCGACGGCGATTCTAAGCGCGCTGAGCTGGGATACGAGCTGCTTCGCATACACTGGAAGCGCGGACTTATGGCCGAGGCGCTGACCGCCGTGCTGGACCACGGGTTCGACGAGATGGGCCTGGGTCGCGTGGAGGCGAACCCTTTGAGCACGAACATAGCATCCCGTAAGGTCCTGCTAGGTCTGGGCTTCCGGCACGAAGGGACACTGCGCCGAAGGCATTTTTTCAGGGGCGAATATCACGACGAGGACTGTTACGGCCTGCTCAGGGAGGAATGGGCCACCAGGTCAAAGATATGATCGGGCGAAGACTGGCGGCCTCGCGATCAGTGCTGTCCGGCCATTATCTCCGCCATGAGGCGAACCTAGGTCCTGCGCAGGTGCTCTGTGACCGCCGAGAGCGAAATGCCGACCGTACCGACCTTGGCACCAGCCAGGTTCATTCCATGGCAACACCGAGGCTGGGTGTATCAATCCCTCGGAACAAGGGTCTCAAAGCACCTCTTAAATTACGATACGCACTTATAAGTGAAAGATCAGGAGGTCGCCTGTTCATGCACGTCCACCTTTTCATGACCGACATCGGACCGGTGCACGTGGCCGAAGAGAACGGGGCCATCACCGAGGTACGGCTGGCGGGGGAGAAGGCTCTCGAGGGAGAGATGACGAGAACGCCTCTTCTCGAGAAGGCCGCCATCCAGATATCCGAATATCTTCTGGGTCATCGCAAGGAGTTCACACTTCCGCTGGCGCCCCAAGGAAGCGATTTCGCCATGGGGGTCTGGAAGGAGATGATGGACATCCCGTACGGGAAGGTCCGCACCTATGGTGAGCTGGCCAAGGCCATCGGACGCCCCGGGGCGGCCAGGGCGGTCGGGCAGGCCTGCAATCGCAACCCCATAGCCATCATGATACCATGTCACCGGGTGATCGGGGCCGGGGGCAAGCTCACCGGATACGCCGCGGGCATCGCCCTGAAGGAACGACTGCTGGAGCTAGAGCGAGATGCATTACTTTGAGTACGGCCAGGAGGAGATCGAACACCTCCGCCGCAGGGACGTCAGACTGGGGCGGGTCATCGACCGGTTGGGTGTGCTGAAGGCCGAGATGTATCCCGATCTTTTCACCGCCCTGGTAAGCAGCGTGGTCGGCCAGCAGATATCCGGGAAGGCCGCCGCCACGGTCTGGAACCGGGTGGTGCAACGCTTCGGCGAGATATCCCCCATCAAGTTGGACCAGGCTTCCGTAGAAGAGATCCAGTCATGCGGCATGTCCTTCCGCAAGGCCGAGTACGTCAAAGGCATTGCCAGGGCCTGCACCGACGGGGACCTGGACCTGGACGAGTTCAAGGAGCTTCCGGACGGGGAGGTGGTGAAGGCGCTGTGCTCCCTGAAGGGCATCGGACCCTGGACCGCGGAGATGATGCTCATCTTTTCCCTGGGAAGGAAGGACGTGGTGAGCTGGGGGGACCTGGCTATACGCCGGGGCATGATGTCGCTGTACGGTCTGGGATACATGGGCAAGCCGGATTTCGAGAGGTTCCGAGCAAGATACTCTCCTTATGGCAGCGTCGCCTCGCTGTACATCTGGGAACTGGCGCATCAGCCGTCACTTCTGGATACGAACTCTAGGAGAACGGTACGGTAATCATCGTTAAGTATGAATTTATCGATATCACCTGATATGGCAATGTCCAAGAAGGATTTGGGAAAGCAGAAGAAAAAGAACGCCGAGAAGAAGGCCAATGCTGCCGAGAAGGCCGCCCCGTCCAAGGGAAAAAAGAGGTAGGTCCCCTCTAAAAATTTATTTCCGGTCGTTCGACCGCGCACCGCCCCGCTGGGGGTGACAACACCGTTCTCCATTTTGTCCCAACCCGAGCGAAGGCGCCGTCTTGGGAATTCGGTTTATATCCTCCGTACGATACGGTCCCACATGCCCGGTGAACCGATCATCGAGATGCGAAAGGTCAGCGTCAGCAAGGGCTCGGCCACCTTGCTGAGGGACGTGGACATGACCATTCGGAAAGGTGAGCGATTGGTCATCCTGGGCCCGAACGGTTCCGGCAAGTCGTCCCTCATAAAGACCATGATGGGCGAGCACCGGCACGACACCTCCGTTGCCGGGTCGTACGTCAAGCTCCGGGGTACCGAGCTATGGAACCTTTTCGACCTGCGTCAAGCGTTCGGCCTCGTCTCGGCGGACCTTCAGGTGAATTTCTCCCGGGACATGGCATGCCTGGAGGCCGTGGTGTCCGGTTTCTTCGGCTCCGTCGGAACCAACCGTTCCCAGAACATCGACCCTGAGATGGAGAAACTGGCCATAGGCGCGCTCGAGGAGGTCGGCTCAACCCATCTGGCGATTCGGAGATACCACACACTTTCCACCGGCGAGGCCCGCCGGGTGCTGATGGCCCGCGCCCTGGTCAACTCCCCGGAGGCGCTCATACTTGACGAGCCTATGAACTCCCTGGACCTAACCGGGAAAGGGCTGGTCCGCTCGGCGATAAGGACGTTGGCAAAAGAAGGCAGGTCGCTGGTGCTGGTCACCCACGACCCGGCGGACATAGTGCCTGAGATGGACAGGGTGGTCATGATGAAGGATGGCAGCGTTTTCAGGGACGGGGGGCTGCAGCTTCTGAACGAGGAGAACCTCTCCATGCTGTACGACGGGCCGATCGGGCTGTGCCGCATCGAGGGCCGGTACGTGGCCTGGCCCAAGGACGAGCAGGTTTGATCTTTTACCCATGGATTATCAAATCCGCTCGCATCAAGGTCCAGGCGAGCACCGCATCTCCCCGGTCCACGGACCTCGCTTGAGCCTCTGGCCCACTGGTGGGCCCCTTTGGAGGCCTTGGCGGAAGCATTCCTGCTAAATGTGATATACTCTCCACTGAATAAACCGGACCCGTATGTACGACCCTAGAATGCGCAAGTTAGCTGACGTGCTCATAGATCATTCAGTACGCCTCCAGAAGGGAGAGACGGTTTACATAGAGGCGTTCGACGTCCCTACCGAGATGGTGGAGGTTCTGCTGGATAAGGTCTACGAGGTGGGAGGGGTTCCAATGCTGGCTCTCCGCTCCGCCCGATTGCTTAGAAAATTGCTCATCGGTGCGGACCAGAAGACCCTCTCCCAGATCGGCGAGGTCGAACTCGTGAAGATGAAGAAGGCCCAGGCGTACATCGGGATGAGGGGCTCATACAACATCACCGAGAACTCAGACGTTCCGGCGGAGAAGACCGACATGTTCATGAAATGCTGGTCAGGTCCCGTACATACCGAGTGGAGGGTCCCCAATACCAAGTGGGTGGTTCTTCGCTGGCCCACATCCTCCATGGCCCAGCAGGCCCAGATGTCCACCGAGGGCTTCGAGGACTTCTATTTCGACACCTGCACCCTCGATTACTCCAAGATGTCCAAGGCCATGGACCCCCTGGTCAGCGTGCTGGAGCGCACGGACAAGGTGCGCATCGTGGGACCTGGAACCGATCTCTCCTTCTCCATCAAGGATATTCCGGTGGTCAAGTGCGACGGTGAGCGCAACATCCCGGACGGGGAGATATACACGGCTCCCGTCAAGGACTCGGTGAACGGGACGATCAGTTACAACGCGAGGTCCCTGTACCAGGGAAAGATCTTCGAGAACGTGGTACTCAAGTTCAAGGATGGAAAGGTCGTGGAGGCCACCAGTTCCGACACCGAGAGCCTCAACGTCATCCTGGACACGGACGAGGGGGCAAGGTACGTCGGAGAGTTCGCCATCGGCGTGAACCCTTTCGTGAACAAGGCCATGCTGGACACGCTCTTCGACGAGAAGATCGCCGGTTCCATACACTTCACTCCAGGCAACGCGTACCAGGAGGCGGACAACGGCAACAAGTCCAACGTGCATTGGGACCTGGTACTGGTGCAGACCCCCGAATGGGGCGGTGGGGAGATATATTTCGACGGCTTGCTGGTCCGCAAGGACGGCCGCTTCGTGATCGACGAGCTCAAAGGCCTGAACCCCGAGAACCTGGTCTGAGGACCTGAAGTTCCGCTCCCGCCGTGGCGCCCTTTCTCTCGGGAATCAGTACCGCCAGCAAGAGCAACGCTCCGATCGCCACGGTCATGTACATGCCAATGCCCGGCTCTATCTTGGCAAGGGACGAGCTCACATCCATGTTGTACCTGACCATGTCCATGCAGTCCAAGGCCGTCAGCGTCACCATCCCCGCCGACACGCCCACTATGGTCCATCTCCTGGGCACAATATCGGGAATGCGGCTCCCGGCCAGCAAAACGAACAATCCCCCGGCCGCCAGCAGCAGCACGTACCTGCCGTAGAACGTGTCGCTGGCGATGGCGCTAGCTCCGAGCAGACCGCCGAAGGCGCTCTCCCACGTGGTCAGGGGGGCCATGCAGGCCATGACCAGCAGTGTCAGGACCAGGTCCCTTCGCGGGACCGATTCCCCGGCGGTCTTTTTCATCATCGTCGGTCTCACCTTCCTCATCGGCAGTGCCCTGGGTGTGTTCACCGGAACGCTCCTTGGAGCATCCAACACGATCGTCGATATCTTCCTGCCGCAAATATTGCAGTATTCGTAATCCTTTCTGAGGGGTGCTCCGCAACCCTGGCATTTCGCTCTCATGCCCACCATGTAAGGCGGATCGCGCAGGGTGGTCATCCCTGATGTCCTTACAGTTAACCTTCCCTCGTCAACGGTTAAATAATGGAGAATGGAATCAAGTATTATTGACCGCAGATTGCCGAATCGAGATGGCCTACATCGACCCTGAGACGTACACTTCCCTGGTCAACCACGGTCTGCGCAAGCGCATCCTGACCAAGCTGTATCGCTCTACCAGGGACTCGCCCATAAGCAAGCAGGAACTGGCGAACTCCCTGGGATTGGACTACCATCAGCTGGTCTACCAGCTCAATCATCACCTGAAGGACTTCTGGACGGTCAAGGAGGAGCAGAAGGTGCGAGGGACCCGCATGGAGCTCATCGAAGCGACATTCCCTTACGCGGTGTTCATCACCATCGGCAGGGACAACGGCATCTTTCTGGTGGACCCGTTGGCCGACCTCTACGGGCCGGTGACAAAGGTTGGCACGCGTTGCGACCAGTGCAGCAAGGAGGAAGCGGAGAGATGCATGGAATTCGCGCAGTCCCGCTTCGATTCCCAATCGCTCACGGAGTCGGAGAAAGGGGTGTTGGCCTCCAATGAACGACGGATGCCATACCGCCCCATGGAACTGGCTCTTCTTGCCGCGATAAAGGGCATACCCGCCGGTGAGAGATGTGTCATCGAGATACCCTGTCAGACCTGCGCCTTCCTGAGAAGAACGATGCGCATCGAGGGACTGTAATATTGGAGTCTCAAGAAACGTATAAGCCCATCGGTGCGATAACCCGTGCATGCAGTCTGGAGACAAGACCTCCACCAGGTTCGTGGTGCTGGGCGGATACTTGGGCGCGGGCAAGACCACACTGGCCGCCGCGCTCGGAAGGGAACTCAGGTCCAAGCACGGAAGGTCGGTGGCCATTATCACTAACGATCAAGGGAACGTCCTGGTGGACACCGAGTACATGAAGGATGCGGGGTTCGACGTCAAGGATGTGCTGGGAGGATGCTTCTGCGCCAACTTCGGGGAGTTCGTCAAGAACGCCCGCACCCTGGTTTCCATGGGACGCCCGGACGTGATAATCGCCGAACCGATAGGGACATCCACGGCCATACTGGGCTCGGTGGTCGCGCCCCTGCGCTCCATGTACCCCGACGAGTTCCAGGTGGCGCCGTTCTTCGTGGTCGTCGACGGCACCAGGGCGGCCGAGACGATGAGGAAGCCGGAAGGGTTCGGGCTGGGCGGAGGAAAGCTCATCCCCTCCCACCAGGTCAGGGAGGCGGAGTACGTATTGATCTCCAAAATGGACCGGCTCAGCGAGGAAGAGGTCAACAACGCCAGCGAGCTGATAAGGAACGAGGTCTCGGATGCGGAGGTGATCCCCTGCTCGGCATTCAGCCGGAAGAACCTGGACCTAGTGGTGGATATCATACTTTCAGATAAGGTCAGCACCAAGGAGCCCAAGGAGGTCGATCAGAAGATATTCGCCGTTGAGAAGGCATCCATGGGCTGGTTCAACGCCCACGCGAAACTGGTGGCCGAGGGGCGCCTTGACATCAACGCATTCGTCACCGCCCTGATGCGCAGGGTGGCACTGGATTTCCCTCCGGAGGCCATCGGCCACGTCAAGATCATGCTCACGTCATCCACCGCCTCGGCCAAGATGAGCCTGGTGGAGGACCGCATGCAGGTAGACGGCCTGAAGGGCGGCCGATACTTCACGGGGGAGGGCAGGATAGTGCTCAACGCCAGGGTGTCCGCCGCCCCCGACGACCTGAAGGAAGCGTTCGAGAAGGCCATACATGAGACGGCCTCGGAGACCGGTGCTCGCGTCCAGGAGATGGGGGAGGCCTGTTTCACCCCCAAGCCGGAGGCGCCCTCCCTGTTCATGAAATAAGGCGTTATATCGATTTAATCAGCGCTCGACCAAACTTTTTCTACCATTATTTCATTTTATATGTGTAAAAATCGACGTTCCATCGGAATTTATTAAGACATACACAGCGTTAAGAAGTAGGTATGCCGGTGGTCGATGCCATGAACCGGTGCATCCTGCAGCTCCTGGTGGACGACGGAAGGATGACGCACAACGAGATCGCGGCCAAGCTCAAGCGCTCCCCCTCCACAGTGCGCGACCGCATCAGGCGAATGGAGGACGACAAGATAATACTCGGCTACTTCGCGGTGGTGAACAGCGAACGCATGGGGATCAAGGTGGACGCCATCCTTTTGGCCAACCTCCGTCCGGGCGTGCCATCCGAGGAGCTCAGGAAGCTCAAGGATGTGGAGGAGGTCAAGGAGGTCCTGCAGGTCACCGGGCCGCGCCGGGTGATGGTACGCCTGCAGGCCAGGGACCCGACCTCCCTGGAGCAGACCATTTCCTCGAAGGTGATAACAATGGGACTGGAGGACATCGAGCTGCGCTTGGTGACCAGTTCGGTCAACAGGTTACCGGGTGGCTAGACGTTGGTCTTGTCGTAATATCCTGAGAACGGCCGGCTGGAACTGGGGGCGATCTTCACGTATCCGTTCATATCCTGATGGACCTCGGTCCCGAATGCCTTGATGAAGTCGCCCAAAAGCCTTCGGACCTCCCTCTCATCGTCCTCGTTCAAAGGGAGCAGGGCCGCCCCGGGGCCCAGCTGCTCCGGGGACACCTCTCCGCGAACGAATATGCGCCCGCCGTGCATCCCCGCGCCCAGGCTTCTTCCCACCGGAGGGCCTCCACCGAGGCCTAGCACCAGTATCGTCCCTCCGGCCATGTACTCGCCAAGATAGTCCTTGGCCGTGCCGCCGATCACCGTGGTCGGCCGCGACTCGCCGAACTCCTTCATGTGTATTCCCACGCGATATCCAGTGTCCCCCTTCACCAGTATCTGCCCGCCTCTGGCGGCCAGGCCGGTCACGTCCCAGGCGTTTCCGTGAACTATTATCCTGCCTGAGTTCATGGTGTTCCCGGTCATGTCCTGGGCGTTGCCGAACACCTCTATGGTAGGCCCGTTGAGGAAGGCCCCAAGGTCGTTCCCTGGGGTTCCGTGCACGGCTACGTGGAGTCCGGGCACAGAGGCCGTGGATGCCAGATAGCGCTGCCCCATCACACCCTTGAGCTCTATGGACAGGCACCCCTGGCGCATGGCCTTGCGCATGGCGCAGTTGAGGGTGGTGTAATGCATTGGCTGGGTCGCGGAAAGGCTCAGGTCGATCACCGCCCGGTCCCCGACCACGCTCATGCTGTCCTTCCCGCAATCGCAATCGTGGGCATGCCCCTTGGGCCTGCAGACGTACTTCATCAGCCCCACCCTTCCCCGATATGCTTGACGTTCATCACTTCGGCGATCTTAGGATTGGGGCCGCGATAGCGCAGGCGGTCCCGATTGCCCACCAGGCTCTCCACGGAGTCGATGCCCATAGCCCCCATGACCTCCTTCAGCTCCTCGTTCCATGCCCGGTACAGGCGCACGATGCGCGCGGCGGCGACCTGGGGGTCCAGCCGGGAGGTCAGGTCGTCCCTCTGTGTGGCGATACCCCAGGAGCACAGGCCGCGATGGCACTGCTGGCATACCCTGCATCCCATGGCTATCATGGCCGAGGTGGATACCATGACCACGTCCGCTCCCAGGGCTAGCGCCTTTATCATGTCCGCCGAGGAGCGGACGCCTCCTCCCGCGCAGACGGTGACCCGGTTGCGCAGTCCCTCTTGCGTCAATCTCCTGTCAACGGCGGCAATGGCCACCTCCACCGGAAGGCCAGCATGGTCCCGGATGACACGGGGCGCTGCCCCGGTGCCGCCCTTGAAACCATCGACGGTCAGGAAGTCCGCCCCCGCCCGAACGAGCCCTGACGCGATCGCTCCGACGTTGTGCACGGCGGCGATCTTCACCCCCACCGGAAGGCGGTACTCGGTGCTCTCCTTGAGTACCGACACAAGCTGAGCCAGGTCCTCAATGCTGTATATGTCATGATGCGGGTACGGAGACAGGGCGTCCGTACCTCTGGGTATCATCCTGGTCTCGGATATCATGGTGGTGACCTTCTCCCCGGGAAGATGCCCGCCATGACCGGGCTTGGCGCCCTGCCCTATCTTGATCTCCACCGCGGCCACCCCTTTCAGGTATTCCGGTTTGATGCCGAACCTCCCCGAGGCCACCTCGGAGCATATGCGGTCGGCGTACTGGTAGAAGTCAGGGTGCAGGCCGCCTTCCCCGCTCCCGGCCACTATTCTCAGTTCATTGGCGGCCATGAACAGCGCCTTCTGTGCGTTGTAGGATATGGAACCTAGGGAAATGTGACCGAACATCAGCGGCATGTCCATTCTGATGAGGGGGGTGTCATCCTCTTGGACGATCACCTTGCCATCGCACACTTCCAGGCGCCCGGGGCGACGGCCCAGGTAGGTGATGGTCTCCACCGGCTCCCTCAGCGGATCTATGGAGGGATTGGTCACCTGAGCCGCGTCCAGGAGCAGGTCGTCGAATATAGGCGGGTGCGTATCGTCCGCTCCGCAGGAGGACAGGAGCACGCCGCCGGAACTGGCCTGGGCCAGGATGGACCTTCTGCTCCGTTCGGACCAATTGCCGTGCGGGGCGAACTGTGGGGGCACTGGGCGGACCTCGATGCAGTTGGCCGGGCATACCGCTATGCAGCGCCCGCAGGCCACGCATCCGCCTGACGGCACCACCCGCGACTCCTTGAACTCCAGGGCTTGATAGGAGCACTCGTTCACGCAGCGGCGGCAGACCCGGCACAGGTCATAGTTGATGGTCGGCATGAACCTCTCCGGTAGGCGATGGTCCAACCTTCTTGACGAGGGGGCGTCGATCATACCCTCACCCCCTGGAACGACGGTTCGGTCCCCCTGCGCAGCACGCCCTTTCCAGCCACTGCGATGAACGGATTTCCCGCTCCAGGCGCCCATGTTCGGGCGTCAGGTTCCACTATGCGTATGGCGCTCTCCTCGCTGGCGCAGTACGCCACGCCATCATCGGGCGACAGTCCTGCTATCATGGGCCTCAGCTTCTTGCGGTCGGCCAATGCGATCAGCGTTGTTTCGGGCCGGCTGCGGCCCACGATTATGCTGAACGGGCCGTTCAGAAAGGCCTCCTTGTACGTAATTCTCAACCACTCCGCCAGCCGCCGTTCCGCAGGGGGCAGTAGGCAGATCTCCTGATAGGTGGAAGGGGCCATGACGAAGGCCGCCACTTCGATCGGCAGTCGATTGCGGCGTACCAGCAGGTCCCACAGGTACGTCACCACCTCGGTGTCGGTGAGCACCGTGCAGCGGTAGCCGTTCATCTCCACCAGCTTGCGATTGACACCGTACGAAGTGATCTCACCGTTGTGGCACACGCCCCAATCCAGAAGGGAGAGCGGATGTGCCCCCGCCCACCAGGCCGGGGAATTGGTGGGAAATCGGGAATGGGACAGCCACATGGTCCCGGAGTATCTGTCCAGGTCGTACAGGTCTGCTATCTCGTACGAATAGCCGTTCCCCTTGAACACCGCCATGTCCTTGCCGCTGGAAACGCAGAAAGCATTGGGAACGTTCGCGTTGATGTGCTGGACGATCTCCACAAGATAATCCTCCTCGCCCAGGTCTCGGTCGCCCCTCCACACCCTATTCTCAGGGACATCAACGAAGTAACGCCACACGATGGGATAGGGCGGGGATATGGTGGAGCGCTCCTTTATGAACACCACTTCATCGTGCATTATGTCCAGGCGTCCCTGGAGGAAATCCTCCACGTTGCGTTTCCCCTCTTCGTCATCGAAGAAGAACTGCAGGCAATACTGGTCGCTGCGGTCCGGGAACAGGCCATAGCAGGCGTAACCGGCACCAAGGCCGTTCTCCCTCTCCTCCATGATGGTCAGCATTCGGGTTATTCGCTCCCCTCCGATCCTCTCTCCTTTCAAGGAGATCAATGAGGCGATCCCGCAACCTCCCAGCTGTCCCTGCCATCCAGGCGGGCTGCTGGCTATGTAGTTCTCCGCTCGCACGGGAGCTCCCAACCGGTCGGTCCTGTCCCTCCGGTCCTTTCGATGGATCATATGGCTCATACTCCTTTCACCAGGTCTTCTCATTCCTCTAAGGCAAGGACCTAGGTGCATGCCCGAATATTTTACCTTTTTTGATGTACATTCATCTAAATCATTCGTTATTTTTAGATTTTACATCATTTGTTTGACTTATTTTTAGATGAATGACAATAAAGCATATCGTTCTGTAGAGGGGTTTAATTAATTATTGACCCGATCGATGTAACTTTTTCGTAAATAATATTACGTTATCGTTTTTAAAAACATTTCATTCAACGGATACACGATAAATATCTACTGATAACATTAGTATATCAATATTTACCATCACGCGGTCCAAGACGGTCTTCCCGCGGCATGATTCCTATAGAACTGGACCATACAAATCTGGAAAATGATATTAATACGGTTTTACTTATTGAAACGAAGAAGAAGGTGAAGTCGGCATGACATCCTCCCGTACGGCATTGGTACCGCAGTTGCCCGACCTCGATAAGATAAGGCAGATGAGGAAGCGCTTGAACCTGTCGCAGCGGGAACTTGCCAGCATGGCTGGGGTCAGCCAATCCCTGATCGCCAAGATCGAGCGGGGCACTATCGATCCCTCGTACAGCAACGTGCGCAAGATACTCTCCGCCTTCGAAGAGGTGATCCGCCGCCGGAAGGTGGAGGGGGTCCGTTCCGGCACGCAGCTCACCGTTGGGGACCTTGCCACTCGCGGGGTAATATTCGTCACTCCAGACCAGACGGTGGGGGAGGCCGTGGAGAGGATGATGAAGGGTCGGTTCACGCAGCTCCCGGTCATAGTGGGGGAGCGTATCGTGGGCGGTCTGACCGATGACGCCATTCGTGATTACACCATAGAACAGACCAAGACCAGGAAGAAGAGCTACGAGGAGGTCATGCGTACCCGGATAGAGGAGATCATGGACGCGCCGTTCCCCATACTGAACGAGGACACCCCCATAGACCTGGCATCGTTCCACCTGCAGCGGGAGGAGGCCATACTCATCTCCCGCAAGGGGAACATCGTGGGCATACTTACCAGCGCCGATTTCCTGAACCTCGGGTTGAACCAATGAGGTCCAAGATGTACCGCTCCGGTCCTTTTCGATGGTGATGCCGTGAAGAGACGAGAGCTGGAGATGGTGCTGCAATCCCTGTCCCCCTTCTCCGCTCCCCGGCCCGATCTGGAGCAGTACTCCACCCCGGCGGTCATCTCCTCCGACCTTCTGTTCGAGGCTCTGGCCAGGGGGGACCTGGAAGGGCGCAAGGTGTTGGACCTGGGTTGCGGGACAGGCCCCCTGGGGATAGGAGCGGCGCTGCTGGGGGCCGACAAGGTCCTGGGCTTCGACAAGGATGCCCCGGCCTTGGAGCAGGCCAAGGCCAACGCCCAAAAGGCCGGCGTAGAGGTGGAGTTCCGTCAGGCGGAGATAGGCGATGTGCACGAAGAGGCCGACACGGTGATAATGAACCCCCCGTTCGGGGCGCAGAACAGGGGGGCCGACCGACCTTTCCTGACCGCGGCCATGGGATGCGCCCCCGTCATCTACTCCCTTCACCTCAGCCACACTGAGGATTTCATCCAGCGCTTCGTTAAGCGTTCTGGGTTCACCGCTACCCCTTTAAAAAGGTATAAATTCGGGATCCCTTATATGTTCGAATTCCATAGCAAGGCGAAGAAAGAGGTCGACGTCACGCTATTTTACATTCTATGGAAAGGTGTGTTGGAATGAGTGACAAGAAAAAGGTTTTACCAGGTGACGAGGTGGCCGTGGCGGAGGAGTACCTCCCGGCCGAAGGCACATACGAGGAGGGCGGCATAGTGTATTCAGCCCTCACCGGCGAGCTCAAGGTGAACGAGGATGAAAAGTTCGTCAGCGTGGAGGCCGAGAACCCCATGGTCTCTTTGGCGGTCGGCGATTCCGTTTTCTGCGAGGTGACGGACGTGCGCGCCTCGATGGCCATCTGCGACGTGGTCGCGGTGGAGGGGCGCTCCCGAAATATAACCGGGGATACCAACGGAACGATACATGTCTCCAAGATATCCCAGGACTACGTTCAGGACGTGGGAAGGGAGTACAGGCCCAGTGACATCATCAGGGCCAAGGTCATGCAGGTGAAGCCCTCCATACAGTTGAACACGGCCCATCCCCACTTCGGCGCGGTCAAGTCGCTGTGCAGGGTATGCCGCGCCCCGTTGCGAAGGACGGAGAGGGGGCTGTACTGCGATCACTGCGAGGAGCACGAGCCGAGAAAGATCGCGGACGACTACGGCTTCGTGGAGACCATACTGCTGACGGGCAAGGAATGAGGGGGAGAGCCCCTGAGCGAGTCCGAACGGGCGCGGGATGCGATCGCCGTTCCAGAGGCATCAAGGCGGTCGAAGGACCAAAACCGTACCCCGGCGGCATCGCGCGTGTACAGCATCGGTGCGAACGGTCCAAGCAGATCCAAGCCGGCGACGGGGAATGGCCCCTGGACAACTGAACAATGAAGCTCATAGCTCTTCTATCAGGGGGCATAGATTCCCCGGTGGCCGCCGGTCTGATGGCCCTTCGCGGAGCGGAAATGGTGCTCCTGCATATGGACAACCGCCCGTTCGGGAGCGATCTCGGGGTGCGAAAGGTGGAGCTTCTGGCCGAAGCCCTGCGCATGTCGAGCGGGCAGGAGATGCCGCTGTTCATGGCCCCCCACGGCGAGAACCAGGCCATCAACAAGGAGAGATGCAAGAGGCCCTACCAGTGCGTGCTCTGCAAACGCCTGATGCTGCGCACCGCGCAGGCCATGGCGTTGAAGGTTGGCGCATCCGGGATGGTCATGGGCGATTCGCTCGGCCAAGTGGCCTCCCAGACCCTGAACAACATCAGGGCGGAGCAGTACGGCCTAGATATGCCGGTCCTGCGCCCGTTGATAGGCCTGGACAAGCTGGAGATAGAGCGCCTCGCCAAGGAGATGGGCACCTACGGGATATCGATAATGAGCGACGGCAGCAAGGACTGCACAGCCGTGCCCTCCAGGGTCATAACCAACGCCTCGGTAAAGGATATCCTGGAAGAGGAGGCCAAGGTGGACCTGGGGTCCATGGCCGTTCGCTCCGCCGAAATGGCAAAAAGGGCCTAAAGGTCTGGATAGGCGCTGCAGGACAGGCCGACCGCGGGGTCATAGACCATGTCCGAGGTCACTCTCCTGAGGTACCTGGCCTGGACCCTTGATATGTATAGCTTCTGGTCCCCGACCTCAATGACAATGTCGTTGCTCTTGGGGGATTTCAGGGCCACAGGCAACATGATCGGTCCTGAACAGGAGGTGCAGATGCGATAGTCCTGCTTGTTCTGGATTATGAAATCGATCACGCCCTGGTCCACAGGTATCTTAGACATCGGGCATCGTTTATCAGCAGCTGGTATATAATCCCCACCTAGAAAATACCGTTCTCAGTAAAGTTATCAAGTCCCAGAGGATATCCCCATTCGTGAAGGTAGTCTTGGACACCTCGGCACTGTTCGGGCTGGAACAGGTCCCTCAGGACTGGGAAGCGTTCGTAACGGATGGGGTGCTGGCGGAGCTGGAGAAGTATCACGATCGCCGGGCAGAGCATCTCGTCCCCATGCTGAAGGTCTCCCAGGCCACGGCCGTTTCCCTGTCCAAGGTGAAGGACGCTGCCAAGGGCACCGGCGATTCATCACGGCTATCCAGCACTGACATGGGCGTGCTGGCGCTGGCCTACGAGATCGGGGCTGCTGTGGCCACCGATGATTATTCCATACAGAACCTGGCGTCCGTGCTGGGCATAGAGTTCATCTCCATGAACATGAAGGGCATAACCAGGGTGGTTCGGTGGAACTACCTGTGCACTGGTTGTGGAAAGGTGTTCAAGGAACCGCACCCGGACTGCCCGGTGTGCGGCTCACCCCTGCGCACGACCCGCCGGAGATGACTCAGTTCTTCCCACCCAGCTCCTCGCTGCGTTTGGCCCCGGCCTCCACGGCATCGATGAAGGCGCCTCGCAGGCCCGCCTCCTCCAGGACCCTGATGCCCTCAATGGTCGTTCCTCCGGGGGAGGCGACCATGTCCTTCAGCTCTCCTGGGTGCTTCATAGTTTCCAGGTAGGTCTTACCAGCTCCGACCACGGTCTGGGCCGCCAGTTTCAGGGCGACATCCCTCGGAAGACCGGCCAGCACTCCGCCGTCCGCCATGGCCTCGATCACCATGTATATGTAGGCTGGACCGCTGCCGCTGAGCCCCGTCACAGCGTCCAACAGCCTCTCGTCCAATGCGAAGGCCACACCCACCGAGTCGAGTATGCTCTGCACAGTCTCCTTGTCCTCCTTCTTTGCGGAACGCCCCAGGGCGAACCCGGAAGCGGATGCCCCGACGAAGCATGGCTGGTTGGGCATCACTCTGACCACCCTCACGCCAAAGTTAAGATGGGACTCCATGAACGATATCTTGACCCCGGCGGCTATGGAGACGAGCAGGTGGCTGTCGCTGAGATACGGCTTCAGCTCGTCAAGGACCGGCCCGACGTGATGCGGCTTGACCGCCAGGATCACCACGTCGGAGGACCGGACGACCTCGATGTTATCGGAGACCGTCTGCACTCCCAGGGTTTTGGTTATGTAATCACGCCTCTCCGGCACTATCTCGCTGGCGATCAAGTCCTCGGTCTTTGCCACCCCGGCCGAAATGATTCCCTTCATCATTGCCTCGGCCATATTCCCCGCACCTACGAATCCGATCCTCATGGTATCACCCGTAATTGGCTCGCCGTTCATCGATAACTTCGTATTAATCCGATTTGGTCCTCTGCCCCTTCAGCGACAGGAGGACCTCTCTCATGAACGACGGCAGGTCATCTGGCCTCCGCGAGGTCACGATGTTACCGTCCACCACCACGTCCCGGTCGATGTAGCGGGCCCCGGCGTTGATCAGGTCCATCTCTATGGATCGGTAGGAGGTCACCTTCCTCCCCCGGACCACGTTGGCCGAGACCAACAGGGACCCGCCGTGGCATATGGACGCCACCAGCATCTCCCTGTCGAAAACGATGCGCAAAAGCTCCACCACTGATCCATGCGTTCTCAGCCGGTCCGGGGCGAATCCCCCTGGAACGATCAGTCCCGCCAGCTCGCGGGGGTCCACCTGTTCCGCGGCCAGGGTCGCGACCGCCTGGTAACCGTGCTTTCCCCGGTAGGTCCCTGGTTTGGGCCCGATCAGAACTGGGTCATAGCCCGCCTCCAACAAACGGTAATATGGATACCAAAGTTCGAGGTCCTCGTAATCGTCCTCTACCAGAACACCTACTTTTTTCAGTTCTTCCGTCATGAGAATTACATTAGGGTCCGGAATATTAATACCTCCTCGAACAGGAACGATCGGAATAGAAGCAAATTTTTTTATTATTGAGGTAACAATATTTAACTAACTGGTCGCTCTCAAAAATCTTCACAATTGACCTTCCGGGAACCTCAAAAGTTTAAATAAAGGAATCATTATCCACCTACAATGCTCGTAGATGACTATTTCCCGGTAGCAATGTTTGCTCTGGTGGCTCTACTTATCCCCGCCGTTGCGATTATCATGGGGAAGCTATTCAGGCCGACGAAGCAAGCTGAGATGAGAAACACGACCTACGAGTGCGGTGAGAGGCCCATCGGAGTGGCCCAAATTCAGTTCCATGTTCAATTCTACATATACGCCATCATCTTCGTGGCCTTTGATATCCTCACGGTTTTTCTTATCGTTTGGGCCATGGCCTTTGATGGACTCTCCGATATCGCCAACATTGCGGCGATAACGTTCCTCGTCATCCTGCTCGCTGGTGTATATTACTCTTTGAAGAAGGAGAGGATATTGTGGATATAGACCTGTCATTCAACGCCATGACCATGACCGCCAAGCAGTTCGGTGAGATGACCAAGACGCTTGTGCGAGAGACCATGGTGGCCACCGGGGGCAAGAAGGTCATCGATAAGATAACCGCCCCCATATGGTCCTGGGGTCAGAGAAATTCCGTGTATCCCCTGCACTTCGGTATCGCCTGCTGCGCCTTGGAGATGGCCGCCGCCGGCGGTCCCCGTTATGATGTCGAACGCCTTGGCATAGTTTTCAGATCTTCACCCAGACAGTCCGACGTGCTGCTTCTCAACGGCTGGATCTCCGCCAAGATCCGACCCTCTCTCAAGGCATTGTACGAGCAGATGCCTTCTCCGAAGTGGGTAGTGGCCATGGGGGAGTGCACCATTTCGGGCGGTCCGTGGTACGACGCTTACAACGTCATACAGGGCGCGGACACCTTCATACCCGTCGATGTCTACGTTCCGGGATGCCCCTCCCGGCCCGAGGCGATGATCCAGGCCTTCAACATGCTGAACAAAAAACTGACCGCCGAGAACCGCGGCAGCTTCCTTGACGATTGAGGTGCTAAAATGAGCCAAGTCATCGTTTACGATTCGCCCGACCGGTCCGTGGAGGACGTCACCAACGACATCAGGTCCAAGTTCCCCTCTGTGGAAGTTCTTAAGGTCGCCCCGCGCAGGATGCACCTCAGGGCTCCCCGCGAGGTCTTCCTAGACCTGTGCAAGTTCATGAAGGACGATCTCAGCTTCGAGCATAACTCCTGCGTGACCCCCGTGGACTACATGGACCATTTCACTGTTGTATATCATATATCCTCGTGGACCAACCACATAATGGCCGAGGTGCAGGTCGACCTGCCCCGGGACGATCCCACCGTGGATTCCATCACCCCCCTATGGGGCGGTGCCAACTGGCATGAGAGGGAGGCCTACGACCTCATGGGCGTGGTCTTCAAGGGTCATCCTGACCTGCGCCGCATAATGCTCCCCGAGGAGTTCAGGTTCCATCCCCTGAGAAAGGACTTCACCGTAGGAAGGAGGGTCTGAGATGCCAAGCGACGAGATGTGGATCAACATGGGTCCCCAGCACCCCTTCAATCACGGTCTGTGGAACCTCAGGGTCAAGCTGAAGGGAGAGACGATAACCCAGGCCGAACCGATCATAGGCTACCTGCATCGCGGCTGGGAGAAGATGGTGGAGAACCGCACCTATTCTCAGATAGTGCCACTGGCGGATCGTCTTTGCTATGGGTCATCACTTTCCTGGAACCACCTGTACTGCCTCACCGCTGAGAAGCTGTTCGGCATAGAGGCCCCCGAGCGCGCCAAGTACATACGCGTGGCCGTTCTGGAACTGCAGCGCATAACCTCTCACCTTACGTGGCTGATGGCCGTCGGTACCGATCTGGGAAGCTACACCATCATGACATGGTCCATCAGGGAGAGGGAGCTGTTCCTGGACCTGCTCTGCAAGTTGAGCGGGGCTCGCATGACCTACAACTATTGCCGTATCGGAGGTGTAAGGAACGACTTCCCCGAGAACTACGAGCGGGATGTGAACCGCACCCTGGACGAGTTCGAGAGGCGCCTGCGCGACCTGGAATCGCTGATGGACGAGAACGAACCGTTCCTGATGAGGACCGTTGGTATAGGCAAGATGGACGGAAAGACCGCCATGAACCTCGGCCTCACCGGCCCGATAATGAGGGCCAGCGGCGTGGACATGGACCTTCGCAGGCTGGACCCGTACGAGGTCTACGAGGACATGAAGTTCGAGATATGCACGCACACCGATGGCGACGTTTATGCCAGGTACCGCGTGCGCATGGACGAGATGCGCGAGAGCATGAAGATCGTCCGACAGGCCATGGCCGAGGCCCCCTCCGGCCCCATCCGGGTCAAGGCGCCCAGGTGCCCGCCCAAGGGGAACGCGGTCTGTCACGTGGAGGACCCCCGGGGGGAGTCGCTGATGTACATGGTCAGCGACGGTACGGAAAGACCATACCGCCTGAAGGTACGGTCGCCCAACTTCGTCAATCTGTCCGCCTCGCCTCCCATGCTGCTCGGCTTCAAGATATCCGATGTCCCGGCGATCATGGGTGTCATGGACATGTGCATAGGAGAAACGGACAGGTGATCAGATGTCGAACCTCTATATTGAACTGACCAACTTCACCGAGTGGCTATTGGGACTGGTCGCCGCGCTCCTCGACTGGACAAAGCTGGGTTTCCTCAGCGACTTCGGAGACTGGCTGCAGACCGCACCGGTGGTGGACTTCGTCTCCACATTGTTGGTGGCGGTCATATTCCTCATAACGGCCATGATGTTCGGGCTGTGCTTCATATGGCAGGAGAGGAAGACGCTGGGAAGGTTCATGGACCGCCGCGGTACCCAGGTCGGTTTCCTCGGTTTCTTCCAGAACTTCGCTGATGGTATCAAGGTCATACTGAAGGAGCACATCGTTCCCAAGGATTCCGACCACCTGCTGTTCGAACTGGCCATATTTGCCTACCTTGCATCCACTTTCATGCTTTTCGGGTGCATACCGTACTCCGATAACTTTTACGTGATCGACGTCGACCTGGCCGTGCTTCTCGGTATCGCCATATTCGCCTTCGGTCCATTCAGCATACTGATCGGTGGATGGTCCTCCAACAACAAGTTCACCCTGATTGGTGGAATGAGGGCCGCCGCTCAACTTATCGCCTTGGAGATCCCGCTCCTGCTGTGCATCGTCTCCGTGGCGGTGCTGACCGGGGACCTCTCCTTCGTTGGAGTGGTCACCTGGCAGGAAGAGAACATATGGCTCATAGTTCCGTTGTGCATAGGCGCGCTCACATTCTTCATCGCCGCCATCGGGGAGTCCGAACGCATTCCGTTCGACCTTCCCGAAGCCGAGGCGGAGCTTGTCGAAGGGTGGGCCACCGAGTACGGGGATGTCAGGTGGGGCCTGCAGATGGCCTCCGATTACTTCCGGGCCTACATCCTCTGCGGGCTGTTCACCATGTTGTTCCTTGGCGGATGGGCCGGTCCTGAGTTCATATGGGCTGAGGCATGGTACCTGTCCAAGACGTTCATCGTGTTCTTCTTCTTCATATGGGTCCGTGCGGCCACCGTGAGGATCAGGACCGATCAGATATTGAAATTGGGATGGAGGAGGCTCCTTCCCCTGGCGGTGGTCAACCTGTTGATAGCCGTCGCCCTTAAGGTCGCGGGGGTGTTCTAATGAGGATAGAGGAAAGGAGATACACTAAGGCTGACCACTTCAGGGCCACCGGTTACGTGCTGAAGACCATGAAGGTCACCTTCAAGGGGGCTATCAGGGCCACCAAGAACCGGCCCTGCACGATATTGTACCCATGGGAGAAGTTGCTTTACCCTGACAACTTCCGCGGGCGCCCCGGCATAGTGCTGGAAAGGTGCATCGGCTGCGCACGCTGCGCCAAGGAATGCCCTAATCAATGCATAGAGATGGTGACGATCGAACTTCCCGACAAGGGAAAGGTCAAGCGTCCCCAGGTGAACCTCGGTCGCTGCATGATGTGCGGCAACTGTGCCGAGGCCTGTCCTACGAACGCCATGATAGTCACACCCGAGTTCGAGCTCTGCTCCTACAGCCGGGGCGGGCTGATATTCGACCCGGTAAAGCTGCAGCATCCACACAAGGCTGGCTATGAGGTGAACTACAGTTTCGCCCTGCTTTCCGAGATGAATGCGGGAGGGGAGATCAAGACCTATGCCAAGAACGACAACAGCGTTCACGACACCATAGTCCTGGACGGGGCCAAGTGCATCTCCTGTTCGAGATGCGCCAAGACCTGCCCGACCGGGGCCATCGAGATGGTGGAGACCGGCGAGGTCAACCCCAAGACCAAGAAGCCGATCAAGCAACCCAAGTTCGACAACACTAAGTGCGTGGTGTGCGAGCAGTGCGTCGACGTGTGTCCAAAATCGGCCCTTAGCGTAAAGGAGGTGTTGTGATGGTGCTCACCGGAACTCTTCTGTTCTTTCTGATATTCGGCGCCCTGACCATTGGATGCGCCGCGATGGTGATCATATCCAAGGACATCGTGCGCAGCGTGGTATGGCTTGCGGCGACCTTCCTGGGCGTTGCCATACTGTACGTGTTCCTGAACTCGGAATACCTGTTCCTCATCCAGATATTGGTGTATGTCGGCGCCATAAACGTCCTGATACTGTTCGGTATCATGCTTACGAAGCGCCGGATGGTGGGAGGGGACGCCTGCGAGGAGTATGAGCAGAACATCATCAAGAGGAGGCGGTCCAAATGAAGAGTGGTGACTCAACCCAGGCCATAGTGGCCAAGTTGCTGGTGGTCGGGCTCCTTCTCGAGCTCATGCTGTACTCCCTGTTCTCCATAGAATTGGGCGAGATAGGTGGTACCGTGCTCAAGACCGCCGAGATCGGAACGGCCATATTCGCCGACTACGGGGTGGCCGTGCTCATGCTGGGCCTTATACTGTTCTCCGTCATAATTGGCGGCGTTTTCATTGCACAGGAGGAGGATGACGAATGATCCCGTTGGAGTTCGTGTTGATGATATCATCGGTCCTGTTCGTCATCGGGGCGGCCGGGGTCATATTGAAGAAGAACGCCATCATGATCCTGATGTCCATTGAGATAATGCTCAATGCGGCCAATATCAACCTGGTAGCGTTCTCATCGTACTTCGGTGATGCCACCGGGCAGGGTTTCGCCCTGTTCTCGATAGGCATCGCCGCCGCCGAGGTCACCATTGGCCTGGCTATACTGCTGAACCTCAACAAGCTGAGGAAAACCGTGAACGTGGACGACATTAACCTGCTGAGGTGGTAAATATGGACATACTGGAATTTGCATGGTTGATACCGGTCCTGCCGCTGCTGGCCTTCGTCATCGTAGGCTTCTTAGGCAGCAAGATGAAGGACAAGGGCGGCATAGTGGCCTTGGCAGGTGTCGGGGGCGGGATGGTGCTCGCCCTGTGGACGGCATTCGAACTGCTCACCACCGGCCGCATATACAGGGCGAATCAGGACTGGGTGGTCCTGAGCTCCGAGTACACCCTGGAGATGGGCATTTACCTGGACAACGTGGCGGCCATGATGCTGATCGTGGTCTCCCTGATCTCGTTCCTGGTGGTCGTCTACTCCCTGGGCTATATGCATGACCAGGGCCCCCGGCGGCACCGCTACTTCACAGAGATATGCCTGTTCGTAGGCGTCATGCTAGGATTGGTCCTCGCCAACAACTTCTTCCAGATGTTCGTGTTCTGGGAACTGGTCGGTCTCTGCTCCTACCTGCTCATCGGGTTCTGGTACGAGAGGCCTGCCGCGGCCCGGGCGGCCAAGAAAGCATTCCTGGTGACCAGGGTGGGCGACGTGATGTTCATGGTCGGCCTGTTCATACTGTTCACCGAGCTGCGGACATTCAACTATGAGAGCGTGTGGGGCATGCTCGATTCCGCTGACCCAACGATGATGGCCTTCGCGGCTTTCTTCCTGTTCGGTGGGGCCATAGGCAAGAGCGCCCAGTTCCCGCTGCATGACTGGTTGCCTGACGCGATGGAAGGTCCGACCACGGTCTCCGCTTTGATACACGCGGCTACCATGGTCAACGCCGGTGTCTATTTGGTCGCCAGGTCATTCCCGATCATCGCCACCAGCGCCGAGGTCTCCCTGTTCGTCGGGGCGATCGGGGGCATAACCGCCTTCGTGGCCGCTACCATGGCGCTCTGCGCCCCGAAGATCAAGGGAGTGCTGGCCTATTCCACAGTCTCCCAGCTGGGATACATGATCCTTGGCCTGGGTGCGGGAGCTTTCCTGTGGCATCATGGCCACCATGTCGCGGCCTCCGTGGCCTTCGGTGCTGGCCTGTTCCACCTGATGAACCACGCCTTCTTCAAGGGCCAGCTCTTCCTTGGTGCCGGTGCTGTGATACACTTCGTTCACACCGAGGAACTGGCCAAGATGGGCGGACTGGGCAAGTACATGAAGGTGAGCATGATAACCATGCTCATATCATGTCTGTCCATAGCTGGTATACCGCCCCTGTCCGGATTCTGGAGCAAGGACGAGGTTCTCGCCATGACCTTCGAGGCCGGGGACGCCGGCCTGACCTTCATGGTGCTGTGGATATTGGGAGTGCTGACGGCCTTCATGACCGCCTTCTACATGTTCCGCATGTGGTTCATGGTGTTCAAGGGCCAGCCCAACGAGGGCACCAAGCACGCCACCGAGCACGGGGGGCACAAGCACGAGGCCCCGGTCTCCATGCTGCTCCCACTGGTCGTACTGGCCGCTCTGGCCTTCGGCTCAGGCTTCTCCCTGTTCATAGGGGACGGGTTCTTTGGTGCCATTTACTACGACCACGCTCACGTTCTGAGCATAGGCGAGCGATTGACCGAGGTGTTCACCTCTCCGTTGACCTACATATCCATAGTGGCTGCCGTGAGCGGCATCATGCTGGCTTACTTCAGCTTCAACAAGACCAAGGTATCTGCCGAGAAGGTCGTGTCCAAAGGCTTCCCCAAGGCAATGCACCAGCTGCTACTGGACCGCTACAAGTTCCCGGTGGCCTATGACAAGATTGGATACGTGGGCGTGTACGGCACCTCTCTGCTGCTTGACAAGTTCGATCGCTACGTAATCGACGGTATAGTGAACGGGATAAGCGCATTCCTGATCAAGAGCGGGGGCGTGGTTCGCAAGCTTCAGAACGGCTTTGTGCAGAGCTATGCCACCCTGCTTCTCATCGGGGTGTCGTTCATCATGATCCTTCTCTACGTCGTAGGAGTGCTGAGGTGATCCCATGGAAATACCGATACTATCCCTGATGTTGCTCGTATCCCTGGTCGGTGCATTGGTCACCTTCTTCATGGGAAAGAATCCCAAGATGGCCAAGATGTCCGCTCTGGTCTTCTCGGCCATACCGCTGGCGCTTTCCCTGTTCATGCTCACCGAGTATGTGCAGACCGCCGGAGGGTACCAGTTCGAGGAATCCTTCACCTGGATCGAGTCGCTAGGCATATCCTACATGCTGGGAGTGGACGGGATCAGCGTGCCCATGGTCTTCCTGAGCACCCTGCTCGTGTTCCTTGCGGTAATATTCTCCTGGGACATCGACCATCGGACCAACCAGTTCATGGCTCTCCTTCTGGTGCTGGAGCTGGGAGTGCTGGGCGTGTTCACTGCCCTGGACTACTTCCTGTTCTACATCTTCTGGGAGGTCGTGCTGATCCCGATGTACTTCCTGATCAGCGTATGGGGCGGTCCGCGCAGGGCCTACTCGGCGATCAAGTTCTTCATATACACCCACATCGCCAGTCTGGCAATGCTGCTCGGTATATTCGCCCTGTACTTCGAGGCTGCCTCCATCAACGGGTCTTACTCGTTCAGCATGATCGACATCAACGCGGTGTCCCCCATGTTCGGACAGACCTTCCAGGTGATCGTGTTCGGGGCCCTCTTCTTCGGCTTCGCCGTGAAGATGCCCTCTTTCCCCTTCCATACCTGGCTTCCGGATGCCCACGTGGAGGCTCCCACCGCCGGGTCGGTACTTCTGGCCGGCCTGCTGCTCAAGATGGGCTCCTACGGTATCATTCGCATCGCCTTCCCGGCCCTGCCCGACGGTGCCAGCGAGTGGCAATGGGTGATGGTCATACTGGCCATACTGTCCATAGTCTATGGGGCCATCATGTGCCTGGCGCAGAAGGACCTCAAGAAGATGGTGGCCTACTCCTCCATCAGTCACATGGGCATAGTGATGCTAGGGTTCGCCACCTTCACCGAGATAGGCATAGCCGCCGGTGTGTTCCAGATGTTCGCCCACGGTCTCATCACCGCCGTTCTCTTCATGATGTGCGGCGTGGTGCAGCACAAGGCTGGCACCAGGAACATACCCCGTCTTGGAGGGCTCGCGTCAAAGATGCCTCTGGGCGCGACGTTCATGATGATAGGTTTCATGGCATCTCTGGGCCTTCCGGGCATGGTAGGCTTCGTGGCCGAGTTCTCGGTCATGACCGCCACCTTCGACGCCTTCGGATGGCTGCTGCTGATACCAGTGACAAGCATCGCCTTCACCGCTGCCTATTACATATGGGCGATGCAGCGGACCCTGTTCGGGCCGCTCACCAAGGAGGTGGACGCCGATCACCTGCACGACGTGTACTGGTACGAGGCGCTGCCCATGGCGGTGCTTTGCGGCCTCATCGTGCTGTTCGGCATGTTCCCGGCCTTGGTGATGGATTACATACGCCCTGCTCTTGGCACCGTACTGGGCCTTCTGGGAGGGATCTAAGTGGACTACACAGCATTGTATCCCGAGATAATAGTGGCCCTGTTCGCGCTGGCATTGCCCGCGGTCAACCTGCTGCTCAAGGACAACCGGTTCCTGGCCGCGGTCTCGTTGGCAGGCCTAGGCCTGTCCATGTTGTCCGTGCTCATGTACTTCCTGGATGATATGGGCCCCATAGCGTTCGACAATGGACTGATGGTGCTGGACGACTTCAGCGCGCTGTTCATGATGGTGTTCCTCTCCGTGGCCTTCCTGGTCATACTGGCCTCGTCCCGGTCCATCGAGGGCGAAAAGCATGTCGCGGAGTACTACTCGCTGGTATTGCTGGCGACCGTCGGCATGATGCTGGTGGCCTCCGCCACGGACCTGTTCGTGCTGTATGTAGGCATAGAGATCACCAGCCTGTCCTCGTATGCTCTGGTGGCCTTCCGCAAGAAGGACATAAGGGGCACGGAGGCGGCCACGAAGTACTTCATCTTCGGCGGCATCTCATCTGCCTTCACCCTGTTCGGCATATCACTGATATACGGGCTCACTGGGACCACCAGCTTCGAGGAGATCGGAGC
Source organism: Methanobacteriota archaeon (assembly GCA_012729095.1). GTDB lineage: Archaea > Thermoplasmatota > Thermoplasmata > Methanomassiliicoccales > UBA472 > UBA472. The sequence goes on from JAAYDU010000044.1 coordinate 25,890, forward strand.
TTTGGTCGGAACCCTGGAGGAGTACAAGGAAATGCTGTGGATGGCACTGGTCATGGTCATAGTGGGCTTCGGCTTCAAGGTGGCCATGGTGCCGTTCCATTCCTGGGCACCTGACGTGTACGATGGCGCTCCCACGACCATCACCGCCATGCTAGCCGCGGGCTCCAAGAAGATGGGTTTCGTAGCCATGTTCAAGTTCTTCCTCATAGCCATGTTGGCCATCAAGGCCGACTGGGAGATCGTGGTGGCGATGCTTGCCATCATCACCATGACCGTGGGGAACCTTGCGGCCCTGAACCAGACAAGCATCAAGAGGATGCTCGCCTACTCCAGCATAGCCCAGGCCGGTTACATACTGATCGCGGTGGCGGTGGGAACAGAGTTCGCGCTGACCGGGGGCATATTCCACATAATGACCCATGCCTTCATGAAGGGTGGCGCGTTCATTGTCGTCGCGACACTGGCCACCGTGGCCATCGGGGAGAGGATAGCGGACTACAAGGGACTGGCCAAGAGGTCGAACTTCATGGCCTTCTCCATGACCGTGCTGCTCTTCTCGCTAGCGGGAATACCGCCCTTGGCCGGTTTCGCCAGCAAGGTCGTGCTGTTCTCCTCGCCGATAATGGGCACCGTGCAGGGCGCGGAGTGGATGGTCTGGCTGTCCGTGGCAGGAATAATCAACAGCGCCATATCCCTGTACTACTACGCCCGCGTGGTCAAGTACATGTACGTGGACGAGCTGGAAGAGGGAGCCCCGTCCGAGAAGCTGAAACTGCCCAAGGCCATGGCCGCCGCGGTGGCCATATGCGTGGTGGCTGTGATCGGCATCGGCGTGTTCCCCGAGTACTTCATACAGTTTTGCCAGGACGCCGCCCAGGCCCTTTTCGCCTGAAAAACCCTTTCCCATCTCCCATTTTTTTATCAACTGGCGCACACGCTGGATTTTTCAGTTTTAAAAGGCCAGTAACGGTTAAGTATAAATTTATCATATCGAGCGAACGATGTCTCAGAGCTGGGATTCCTCTATAAAGGATGAGCTTCAGATGGTGGAACTGGAGATCCACCGCAGCATTCGCTCTGAGCAGCCAGTTCTGACCGAGATATGCGGTTACGTGATCTCGTCCGGAGGCAAGCGCATGCGCCCCGGGGTCACCATACTGTCCTATCTGGCTTCCGGGGGAAAGGATGTCAGCGAGGCCATCAAGATCGCCGCGGCCTTCGAGATGATACACTCCGCCACCTTGATACACGATGACATAAACGACCGTTCCGAGAAGCGCAGAGGGCGCCTCTCCGCCTACAAGAAGTTCGGCCTGCAGCAGGCACTGGTCAGCGGGGACTTCCTGTTCGTAAAGGCCTTCGCCATAGGCGGGTTCTTCAACGAGGAGATAGTCAGCCTCGTGGCGGAAGCGTGCACGGCCATAGCCGAGAGCGAGATCGTGCAGTTCGAAAAGGAGGGCGAGATCGCCCCTCTGGACGTCTACCTGGGCATAATCGAGGGCAAGACCGCCAAGCCCATCATGGCCGGGGCCCGCATCGGCGCATACCTGGCGAAGGCCTCTCCGGAGCGCATACATGCCATGGGCGAGTACGGTTTGAACATAGGGATGGCCTTCCAGATAGTCGATGACATACTGGACATAGTGGGTACCGAAAGCTCACTGGGCAAACCTAGGATGGTGGACTTCTACGAGGGCAAGGCAACCCTGCCTTTGATACACGCCATGGAAGACCCTGAGGTGGGTCAGCGCATCTCCCAGCTCTTCCACAGCAAGGTCAAGGGCAATGAGGACATCGAGGAGGTCTTCTCCCTGATATCCAGAACGGACGCGGTCGAGAGGTCCAAGGAGAAGGCCAAGGAGTACGCCGAGAAGGCAATTAAGGCCCTGGAAGGCCTTCCAGATTCGGAGCACCGGACGGGCCTTCGGCGATTGGCGGCAAAGGTGGTCGACCGCAACTACTGAGCCATCGTTCGAGGTGAATCAAATGGTCAAAGAGCTTAGTTACGACATAGTGGTGGTAGGGGCCGGTCCCGCCGGGTCCACCACGGCACGCTTCGCTGCGGAGGCCGGAGCCAACGTCCTGGTACTCGAGAGGCGGTCCAAGGTAGGCGTTCCGGTGCGCTGCGGCGAGCTCATGCCAGACCTGAAGGAGATGAGCGACATCTTTCCCATGGCCGGGGACATGAGCGACATTTTCGATGTGCCTTCCGACCTGATATCCCTCAACTTCGACACCATTCGCATTTTCTCCCCTAAGAACACCAGGTACGAGGTGCCCTTTTCGGGATACACCACCGACCGCGACCGTCTGGACCAGTTCTTCGCCTCTCAGGCCGTCAAGGCCGGGGCGGAGGTCATGACCGGGCAGAGGGTGGTCAAGGTCGAAGAGGGCATGGTGCATACTGATGACCTTTCGGTACATGCCAAGGTCATCGTGGGCGCCGACGGTCCTCTCTCCCTGGTCGGCAAGGCCTTCAGGCTGGACCGCTCTGCGGACCTGTGTCCCGCCGTGACCGTGCAAGTGCCCGGAGAGTTCGAGCCGGTGCCTGAGATGTACTTCGGCACGGTGGCGCCGGGCGGATACGCGTGGGTGATCCCCAAGAAAGGATGCGCCAACGTGGGACTGGGCGTCTCAAGGAAGTTCGCCAAGATGACCGTCGGCGAGTACTTCGACGGCTTCGTAAGGTTCAGGGGGCTCGAGACAGGAAAGCCGGAAGGCAAGGTCGTCCCTATGTCCAGCCCTGTGAAGCGCACCGTTTCCGGGCAGGCGATGATAGTCGGTGACGCCGCCGGTCAGGTGATGGCCGTCAATGGCGGGGGCATACCCATGGCCCGCATAACCGGAAAGGTTGCCGGAACGGTCGCTGCCGCGAACGTGTTGAAGGGCACCTCCCTGTCCGAGTATGAAAGGGAATGGCGCCGTCAGGTGTTCAAGCCCCTGCGCACCGCCGCGCGCACCAAGGTGCTAGCGGAACTGTGCTTCGGCAGCGTGTGGCGAACGGAAACGGCAATGAAGGTTCTAGGTCCTCGCAGGATGAACAACCTGATCCGCTGCCGCCCTATATTCCCCTAGACGCCCCTCAATATGGCCCAGGCGGCCCGGGGAACGCTTCTTATCAGCCCTTTCGCGGACCACTCCATCTCCCGCTTGTGGGTGATGGTGCTCTCCATCAGTTCCTCGGAACGCCTCTGCAGTTCCTGGAAGGCCTTTGCCTTCTCATCGGGGTCTGTGATAACCATGGCCGCATCGACGCGCTTCATCATGTCCGCCGCGTCCGCCGATCGTTTGAGCCGGTAATCCAGTTCCACCTTGTCGATCAGGCCGCACTCGAACCTGGCCTTGTTGATGGCGTCCGCGGCCTCGTAGCTGACCTCGGCGATGTCGTCCCTGGTCATCCATTTCGTTTCGTACGAGAGCACGTGCTTCCAGGATGGCGAGGTCAATCGGGCGCGATGCTCCTCCAGGGTCCTCGCCAACGATATGTATCCGAAACGCTCGGGATCCTCGAAGGCCAGGGAGGCCGGGTCAAGGAAGGGCGCGAGCGGGGAGATGAAGACGCAGAGCCGGGGGTCCTTGTCCGCGGCGAGGTACAGCTGCTTGGCGTACTCCGCGCTCTTCACGGCCGACTCCCTGGTCTGCTTGGGAAGGCCTATCATGAAGAACACGTCGAATCTTTCCGCCCCATACTTCAGGGCGTTCTTTATCGAGGCCTCCAGCTCCTCGTTGGAGTACCTTCGGCCCAGGGCCTCGCGCACCTCGGGATCGTGCGAGTCCGGTGAGATCTCCACGGCGAACCCCTTGGTGTGGGTGGAAGCCAATCTGTAGAACTCCTCGTCGGGAGGGGTGAAGAACTCGAACACCAGGGAGTTCGTCACGCCCAGGCGCTTGACCTCCGTGAAGAAGCGCTTCATGTAGTCCTTGCCGCCCCTCCGAGGGTCGCCGACGATGAACGTCGGCGCTTTGATGTACTGCTGAATGTTATGGACGTCCTGGGCCAGTTTCTCCGGCGAGCGGAATGCGGGCTTCTGCCGGTTGAGGAACTTGTGCATAGCCGGGCAGGAGCCGCCGCAGACCGTGCAGTTGAGGTGGCAGCCCTTGATGGAGAACACCATGGTTATCGGGTACCTGTCCCAGTCCTTGAACGGCTTGTGGCCTTCCAGGTCCCTGTGGCGAATGACCGAGCGGACTATCCAACCGTAATCCACGTCCTGATAGTCCAAGCTTTCCGGGACGTAGGTGACGGGATTGTGATGCTCCCCTCCCTCGTCCTTCCAGCTCAGGTTGGGGACCTGTTCCAGGGGCGTCCCGTCCTTCAGGGCGGCCATCAGCTGCCTCAAAGGCTCCTCGGTAGAATCGCCCTTCATTATCATGTCGACCTGCGGGTATCCCAGCAGCTCCTCGTGATAGTAGGTGGAGGAGAAACCTCCGAAGAGCACCTTGGACTCCGGGTGAAGCTTCCTTATCAGCTTGGCGATCTCCAGCGCCCCGTGGGCGTGGGGCAGCCAATGAAGGTCGATGCCGAACACCTTGGCCTTGAGCTTGGATAAAAGCTTCTCGACGTCCAGCTTGCGGTCGTTGAGCATCATGCTAGCCAGGTTCACGATGCGCACCTTGAACCCGTTATTGGCCAGGTGAGAGGCCATGGAGGTGAAACCGAAAGGATACATCTCGAAGACCGGGGTGGAGGGGACCATATCGCTCACCGGTCCGTAGAACAGGAACTCCTTTCTGAAGTCGTAAACGCTCGGCGCGTGCAGGAATATGATGTCCTCTTTGCTCATACCTATGCTCACTGGCACGTTGAGATGATCGGATATATTTAAATTGCGTCCTTGTCACTTGCCGAAGCGCCGCTGCCTGGCCTGGTAAGTGCGTATCGCTCGCATGAAATCCACCTTGCGAAATCCCGGCCAGAAAACGTCGGTGAAGTACAGTTCGGAGTAGGCAAGCTGCCAAAGCAGGAAGTTGGACACCCGCTCCTCGCCGGAGGTGCGAAGCACCAGGTCGGGGTCCTTGAAATCAGCGGTGTACAGGTAGCTGGAAACGGTCCTCTCGTCGATATCGTCGACCGCCAGCTCGCCATCCTTGACCTTGGAGGCGATGCGCTTGATGGCAGAGATCATCTCCTGCCGGCTGCCGTAGGCCAGGGCTATGTTGTAATAATAGCTGTCATAGTCCTTTGTACGTTCCTCGGCCACTTCTATCGCCTTGATCACATTCTCCGGGAGCAGCTCGCGCTGACCTAGCACGGTGACCTTGATACGGTTGCGGTGGATCCGCTGGTCGTCCGCCAGTTTAAGGAAGCTCTCTTCGAACAGGGACATGAGGTAATGCACCTCGTTCTCGTCCCGGTTGAGGTTCTCGGTCGAGAACGCATAGACGGTGAGGACCTTGATCCCCATCTCCCGGCACCATTCCATCACCTCCTCCAGCTTGTCCTTGCCTTTGACGTGACCCTCGTGCACGGCCAGCCCTATCTCCTGGGCGAAGCGGCGGTTCCCGTCCATGATGATGGCCACATGCTCAGGGATGGCCCCCTCCATCACCTCCTTGAACAGCCGCTTCTCATACGTCTGGTAAGCGGTGTTCGCTATGACGCGGGTGATCTCGTTGGACATCAGGGCTACCTATCCGATCGACCATAATCTAACTTTCGAAGTCTTCAGGGAGCCCGGCGGCCTTAACGCCCAGGTCGAAGCACCCGATGGCAGCCACCGCTCCGATGGTACCACGGCTGCCGGTGATGTCTATCACCTTGACGCCTGCTCGCTCGGCGACGTCGATCGCCTGTTGCGGCTCGTAGATGACGCTCTTGGCCTTCCAACCATATTCCTCCAGCTCCTTGGGCACGCGCAGTCCCACCAGATAGGCCATGGTGGTCTCTGATGAATAGGTGTTCTTCCTGAAGGCCTCCTTGAAGTAGTCCAACAGTGCCGGGAGCTCGCTTTCCCTCACCGCAAAGCTCACCCCGGACGAGGAGCAGTTGGTGGTCTTCTGCGGTACGTTGGGATTGAGCTGTATGATCTTGTGCTTGAGGAAGGTGCCGACAGGGCACTCCCTGGCCACCTTGAGCATCATGGACCAGGAAGCGCCCTTGTCCTTGGTGTCCGTGTCGTCGACGGAGATTATGACCCGTATGAGCTTGGGGGTGATGACGGTCACCTCCACGGCGTGAGCGCCCCCTATCTTGACATCGTCCGGGTATTCCGTCTCAATGGTCCCCGGTCCCTGGGGCATGCACGCCCCGACACCCACGCTTGCTCCGGCCAGTCCCACCCAGGTGGTGCGGACCACATCCCCGTTCACCACCAGGGAGCGCAGCCCCTGTCCTCCGACGTCCTTGGACGCCGGGCCGAAGTGAAGCTCCCCCTCGCCGATGATGGTGTCCATTATGATGGTGTTGCCCTCCACGGTGATGTTGGTTATGGCACCCCCGGCGCGCTTGCGATTGCAGGCGTCCCATTCCACAGGTCCCTTGGCCGAGCACTCCTCTATCACTTGGGCCACGCCGTTCTTCTCGTCCACCAGCGTGAACACGCCTCGGCAGAACAACCTTCCATACTTTTCAGTGACCTCTTCCGGTTTGAGAACTTGCACCATGATTACATCCCTTGGTTCATTTGAAGGAGGTGAATGGATAATGTTACGGCTTATTTAGGTTTGCCAGGCCGAAGGTCGCATAACGCGAGGGAACGTTGGACATCTCCAGTATGATCGTTCTCCCGTCCCGCAGGCGGTAAAATAGCCACTTCCCCTTGCAGCCAAGGACCTCGCCGCGATGCCTTCCGGCCACCTGGGCGAAGGAGGCGTTCGACGGATCGTAGGGAAGGAGCGGGTACCTGTCCAGCATGATGACCGGACCCGGGTCGGAAACCGATCCGTCCAGCGGTGAGAGGAGTTCATCAAGCCTATCCTGGTACGATCCCCGGTCCTTGGCGGCGCCCTGTGCCTTAAGGAACGATGTCCTTCGCACCCACTGCGTGGCGCCCATTTCCTTGGACAGCCGGTTCTCCGCCTCCCTGGCCGCTTTTCGGTTAGGGTAACTGCCAAGCTTGGCCACGGCGTCCGCCCCCTGTTCCACCGCCCGCTCCATGAACCTGGTGGAAAGGGTCATGCCCACCTTGATAAGGTCCCCGTAGAAAGCGGCGTACACGTGATGCTCCCTGGCGCATATCTCCCCGCCCCTTTCCCGGCAGCGCTCGTTCGTTCTGTGCACTCCGTCGCACTCCGGTTCGAACACGCAGCTCTGTACCGGTATCCAGGTGGATGCGCACAAGGGGCACTGGTCGAACTGTCCTGACACCACGTTCCGCATCTTGCACGGTTCGTACCTACCGTCCACGAACGAGCCCACGCATCGCCTGGTCTCAGAGAGCGTGAGGTCAAGACGTTCGCCGGGCCGGAACTCCTCCCCCATCTCCCTGACCTCATCGGCCTTGAGGTCATGCACGAGCAAGGCTGGCCTGAAACCCTCCCATCTCCAGGAGATCGCATGGTGGTCGAATGCCGTCATGCCCCTTCGGCGCATTATACTGTCCGCCGTTTCGAACACGAAATCCCGAAACGAGGAACGCCGATTTAAGCATGACCGGGGGTTCGTTGAACGTGGAAGCATGGCCGAACGAGGCGTATCAAAAATGAAACAGCACCAATAACCGTTTTATATGAGGTATATCTTCTTTAGTAAACATAATGTCAATAATAACTGTAAGTGCAGCTACTACAGCGGCGGCGAGCAGCGCCGTGTCGATAACCACCGCTATCAGCGTTGGCATCGGCGGAGCGCTCATAGCAGTGCTGCTGATCATGCTGCTCTCCTCCAGGGAGCTCATATCCGCTTCCAACAAGGGCTCCAAGAAGGTCCTGGCGACCCTAGACTCGGCCATAGTGCCACTGCTCGTGGTGTTCTCCCTGACCATTGTGTTCCAGGTCCTGGAGATCGTGGGCACCATCAGCGTCTGAACCTCTCGTTCAGCGCTTTTTTTAATAGATGATAATACTGGCGGTGCTCTTTTACCGCCAGCAAAAAAGGTAATAGGTTCTAAAGGGTCTCTTCCTCTTCCTTGCGGGAGAGGAACTCCGGCGGTATCTCGTGTGTCAGGAACACGGTCCTTCCTGCCTGGGATATCTCGTTCCCCGCCGCGATGGCCGCTGCGGCATCGATCTCCAGTATTATCGGCGATTCCACCCTGACCCGGCCGGCGTTGAGGGCGTCCTGGTACGTCCTGGAAAGATGCACCATCTTGCGGTCCGATGGTCTGAGCCCGGTCTCCAATATTATGTCCGCCTCCTCCGGCGTGGCCGGATAGTAGAGGTGGTCCGGAATGTTGTCGGTGGGCAGCTTGAGATCGAGCTCCAAAGAGTGACCGTAGGTGGCGCGCATCAGGTCGTTGCTGATCTGATACCTCCCCTTGGGGTCGGTCTCGATTATGGCCACAAGGTGATGGGGTCTGAGCCAGTGGTAGCGGCGGTTGCTGTCCCGCAGAGAATTGATGAAGCCCCTGATGCTGACGAACCCCTGCTCGTCCATGTCCAGGCCGAAACGCTCGGGGAAGTGCCTCAGTACTCCGGCCAGGGTACGTCCGAGCTGGTCCAGCTCCTGCTCGCTCATCAGGAACTTGCCTGGTTCTCCGCAGATGGGGCAGTTCTCCCCGCGAAAGTATCCGTGCTCGCCGCATTCCCTTAACATAACGAACCCTCGAAGATACAAAGATGGACTTAAACTTTAGGCCGACCCTGGGCCTCCAGGGACCTCTCCGCGGCCAGCACGGTGTTGCTCATGAGCATCACGATGGTCATGGGCCCCACTCCCTTGGGGACCGGGGTTATCGCCGAGGCCTTCTCCTTAACGGCCTCGAAATCCACGTCGCCGACGAAACGGTAGCCCTTGGGGGCGGAGGGATCGTCGATCCTGTTGGAACCGGCATCCACCACGACGGCGCCGTCCTTCACCATGTCCGCGGTTATGAACCCAGCCTTGCCCACCCCGCTGATCAGCACGTCGGCCTGCGCGGTCAATGCCTCGAGGCCCGATGTCCTTGAATGGCAAACGGTGACCGTGGCGTCCACGCCTTTCTGCATGAGAATGGCCGCCATGGGTTTGCCGACTATGTTGCTGCGGCCCACCACGACCACGTGCTTGCCGGCGACATCGATCCCATACGTGGAGAGCATCACATGTATCCCATAGGGCGTGGCTGGCAAGAAACCGCCATCCTCCCCTATGAGCATCTTACCCACGTTCGTGGGGTGGAAGCCGTCCACGTCCTTCTTCGGATCAATTGCGGCGATAACCTTTCCGACGTCGATGTGCCTTGGCACCGGCAGTTGAACGAGTATGCCGTGCACCTGGGGGTCCCGGTTCAGATCGTCTATCAGGTTCAGAAGCGCGTCCTCGCTGAGGTCGGCCGGTTTCCGCACGGTCAATGAGTACATTCCCAGGTCCTGACACGCCTTTCCTTTCATGGTCACGTAGGACACCGAGGCGGGATCGTCCCCGACTATGATGACCGCCAGTCCCGGGACGACTCCCTTCTCCTTCAGCGCGGAGATCCTGTCCACCAGGTCCTTCCTGATGCGGTCCGCGACCTCCTTGCCATGTAAAAGTCTCGCGCCCATTTGCCGATCGGGCCTCTTGATGCCTTATCCATATTAAAGAATTGCCGGGCGATAAACCATTTTAACCTCGGTCTGGATATCGGTTCTCAAGGTAGCGCATGAAGAGCAACATCGAGATTTCCCAGGAGGCCAAGGTGCTCCCCATCGGCCAGATAGCCGCCCAGCTGGGGATAGGGGAGGAGGAGATCGTTCCGTACGGCAGGCACATGGCCAAGGTGCCGCTGTCGGTGCTCAAGCGCTACGAGGACCGCCCCAATGGAAATCTGGTGCTGGTCACGGCCATCACCCCCACCCCGGCCGGTGAAGGCAAGACGGTAACCACCATCGGCCTGGTGGAGGCTCTCGGTAAACAGGGCCACAAGGTCATGGGGGCGATACGCGAGCCGTCCCTCGGTCCCACCTTCGGTCTGAAGGGAGGGGCCACCGGGGGCGGCCTCGCTCAGGTCTATCCGATGTGGGACATCGACCTGCACTTCACCGGCGACATACACGCCGTGGGCGCCGCCCACAATCTCCTGTCGACCATACTGGAGAACCACATCGCCAAAGGCAACAAGCTGAACGTCGACCCGACCCGGATCTTCCTGAAGAAAGCGATCGACATGAACTGCCGGGAGCTGCGCAACATTGTCGTCGGTTTGGGCGGGCGCAAGGAGGGCGGCATTCCGCACGAGAGCGGCTTCATCATCACGGTGGCCTCGGAGATCAGCGCGATACTGGCTCTGACCACGTCCATGACCGACCTTAAGAAACGCCTAGGTAAGATACTGGTCGGGTACACCTACGACAACCAGCCCGTGCACGCCCGTGACCTGGGGTGCGTGGGGGCCATGGCCACGCTGTTGAAGGATGCCATACACCCCAACCTGGTGCAGACGTTGGAAGGGCAGCCGTTCTTCATACACGGGTTCCCTTTCGCCAACATCGCCCACGGTAACAGCTCCATCATCGCCACCAGGTACGCGCTGAAGATGGCGGACATAGTGGTCACCGAGGCCGGTTTCGGTGCTGATCTGGGCGCGGAGAAGTTCTTCGATATCGTTTGCCGCAGCGACGGCTTCCGCCCGAACTGCGCGGTGCTGGTCTGTTCCATAAAAGCTCTCAAGATGCACGGGGGATGCTCCCTGAAGGCGGTCGGTTGCGAGGACCCCGAGGCGTTGAGAAAAGGATTCTCCAACCTGGACAAGCACATCGAGAACATACGGCACTTCGGCGTTCCGATCGTTGTCGCCATCAACCACTTCCCGGCCGATACGGAGGAGGAGGTGCGCATTGTCAGGGAGCATTGCGGTCAGATGGGCGTGCGATGCGCCCTGTCCGAGGTCTTCGAAAAAGGCGGGGCTGGTGGACAGGAGCTGGCCGATCAAGTCACTGAAGCGATCGAGAAGGATGCCTGCGACTTCCGATACCTCTACGAGCTCGACGTTCCCTTGAAGGAGAAGATCAGGACCATTGCCACCGAGATGTACGGGGCTCAGGTGGTGGAGTACGAGACGGCCGCCAAGAGGCACCTGCGAGTGATAGAGGAAGCCGGTATAGGCAACTTCATGGTGTGCATGGCCAAGACCCAGCTGTCCCTTACCGACAGGCCGGAAATGAAAGGCGCGCCCACGGGCTGGGAGCTTACGGTCAGGGAGATATTCGTATCGTCCGGGGCCGGTTTCGTCGTTCCCATATGCGGGCGCATCATGCTCATCCCCGGACTTCCGTCGCAACCTTCCGCCCTTGGCATCGATATAGACGAGGACGGAAAGATCACCGGTCTGTACTGAGAAGCGCCTGTGCGATGCTGATGCCCAGCTCGGCCAGGTCCTCGGCCGGTAGGGTCCGTGCTCCTCCGGAATCAAAGAGCGTCGCGGCCCTTCCGGGCACCTCGCCATCGCCCCGCCAGGCCGCCACGGCTATCTTCAGGCGCGGGAACGCTTGGAGGTTGACCGCGGCTTCGCCCAATTCCATCGCCGTTCCACCGAGCGGGGTTGCATCGATCAGCAGGTCCCCTGGAGACCTTCCGTAACGCTCCGCCAGCGGCGTCAGCGCTCTTTGCCTGAACGCCTCGGCGAAGGGGCGTCCGGAGGGAAGCATGTCGAAGGATGTCCACTCGTCGTCCCTTCTCCAGGTCACGCATCCTTTCAAATGGTGCAGCGTCACCAGCCCCCATCCCCCGCCCAAGATATCCGGGGCGGTCACACATCGATCGGCCAGATCAACGACGGTCTCCTGTCCCACGATCTGCAGGACCAGCTCCCTGCCCCGCAGCTCCCCTCCCGAGGCCAAGGCAAGATCCTTGTCCGGAATTCCCGTCAAGGCGTCCCAGGCAAGCATGATGGCGTGGCGGTAGGCCGGATTACAGGGCATCCTCTCTCCGCAGGTGTTCGGCGATGCTGACCAGCTCGCATCCTGAGCTTTCGACATGCTCCAGCAGCGTTCTCAGGTCGTTCATCTCTTTGTTCACATCCTCTATCGTCCGGATCCCTGAGCAGTAGCTCTCCACCGGATGCCAGGAATGCGTGGCGATAACCAGCAGCCCCTCCTGGAAACCATCCACCAGGTCCAGGTAGTCGGTGATACGTCTCTTTCCCTCATGGTACGGCCAAAGATAGGAGACGATCCTCTTCCCCCGGCCGTCCCGGGACCAGCACACCGGTATCTCCGGCAACCCGTTCTTGTTGCGGTAAGGGCGGACCTTGCCGTCCACCAGCTCGACGGTGTCCGAGGAATCGTACAGGAATTCCCTGGCATGAAGCTCTTCCAGCAAGATGTCGGTCACCCTCTGGTAGGGAGCTCTGAACCCCCTTTCGCCCTTTCCGAACGCACGGTCCAGAGCAGCCGTTCCCTTGTCCAGCACGGTCTTTGTGCTTCCCAGGTCCAAGGGCAGCCCGGTCTCCTTTCCGGTGAAGTCCTCGTGGTCGTAGCCGTGCAGCGCGACCTCTTGATGGCGCATAATGTCCTTGAGGTCCATCCTATCCAGGAGAACCTCCGCCGTCCGTCCTTCCCAGAAGAACGTTCCCCTGATGCCGATCTCTTCCATAAGGCCGGCCATCAGCTCCAGGCCTCGGGCGGACGAATCGAAGCGGGGATACTTTCCCCCGTTGGAGATGGAGCATATCTCTCCTTTACAGGCCAGGTTGACGTCCCGGTCCACGTCCACGGTGAAGGCCACGGCGCGCACGCGGGTATATCCCGCGGCCAGGACTTAAGCGGTGCGGTCCCCCGCAAAAAGTTTTTAATATCTGGCTATTGGTGGCAAACGTATAATGGAAGCCTTTCCCGGACCGCTTGGACCAGCCTATTCGTCAGGTGTTCCCTCCTTAACATGGCAGGGGGTAAGGACATAGCAAAGGTGGTCGTGGTCGGAGGTGGCCCGGCCGGTCTGGCCTGCGCGGCCGAACTGGCCGTCCGGGGGGTCAGCGTCGCCCTGCTGGAAAAGAGGGGGAGCTTGGGCGGCCGGGTGCAGGACCTTTCGTGCAAGGGCAAGGTCCGCTGCCGGCAATGCGACGTGTGCCGGGTCCATCGCCTGCGCTCGCAAGTTCTAGCGTCAGAGCTCATCACCGTGCATACCCGCGTGGAACTGGAGCAGGTGGAACGCAACAACGGCCGCTACCGCTTCGATCTCGTTCGTCCGAACGACGCCATCAACGCCGGCCTGTGCTCCCGATGCGGCAAGTGCGTGGAAGCGTGCCCCACCGGGGCCATGACCAAGGCCGCCGGAAAGATAGTACTGGACCGGAACTCGTGCCGCTCTATCCAAGGTTTGGAGTGCGAGAGGTGCGTCAGTGTATGCCCGGTCGGCGCCATCGACCTGTTCGGCGAGGAGCATCTCAGCGTAAACGGGAACGCCGTGGTCGTGGCCACCGGGTCTCTGGAGTTTCCGGCGTCCGAGGAAAAGCGCCTGGGCTTCGGAGAGGTATCTGGCGTCATGACCTCCATGGACCTGGAGTCTTTCCTGGAAGGAAAAATGGATGCGGACCTCGAGAACGGGAAGAAGGCGGCGTTCATCCTGTGCGTCGGATCGCGCTCATCGAGTGTGGGAACGCCCAAGTGTTCCTCGGTCTGCTGTAAGTACTCTCTCAGGCAGGCGCTCACCCTCAAGGAAATGTTCCCCAAGCTATCGATCACAATGTTCATAATGGATTGGCGCGGGTTGAGCGATGATGACGGGCTGCTCAGGGAGCTGGCGACCACCGATATTCAGGTTGTCCGCTCACGTCCCGCCGAGATATTCAGCGAAGGGGGGCGCCCGGCGGTCCGCTACGAATCCGGGAACGATGTCGAGTGCCAATGTTACGATACTGTGGTTCTCTCGGTCGGGCTGATGCCCGATCTGGACGATGACACGCTATCGCAAATGGCCATTCCCCGGGACCCCTGGGGGGATCTGAAGGACGAAAACTGTGCGGACCGGGGTGTATTCCTGGCCGGCAGCTGCCGCGGTCCCAGGGACATCGGCCATTGCGTTGCCGATGGGATCGTGGCCGCTCATCATGCCATGAAGCATCTGGGGGTAGACCATGGGTGAGCCGATGAAGGCGGCGGTGTTCATATGCCGGGCGCACGGGGCCAACCTTGTCGCGTACCGGGGCCTCCTGAAGCATCCCCGGGTCGGGCACTCGGAGATGCTCCCCAGTTGCTGCTCCGAAGAGGGTAGGAACCACGTTCAGCTACATCTTCTTGGACGAACGACACAAGCGCTGCTGGTGCTGGGCTGCTCCGCTTTCGAGTTGAAACGATATCAGGACATAGCCGTCCTGGCCGGGATACCCCCGACCAGGGTGGCCGTCGTGCCGTTCCAGCTCAGGACCTCCCATGCCGCCGAGCTCGCCCTGGCCAGGGTGCTTGACGACCGCGAGGCGAGGTTTCCCGCGGAGGCCCACAGCGACGGGCTGTGCCTGATCGGAGAGGGGGTTTCCGCGGACGCCGCGTTCGAACAGGCGGTGGCCGAAGGCCTGAACGTCGTTCGCATCGCTCCGGGCGATGTGGACTGGAACGAGGCGCGGCTCACTGGGGGAAGGGGCCATTTCATCCTGGAGGCCGGAGAGGTGATGCACCATTTCGGACTCGCGCTCATTTCGTTCGACCTGAGCGTTGAGGTGGATAGGTCATGCTTCGGGGAAGGCGACACCGTGGTGGTCTTGGCCGGGGGCGAGGAATGCCTTCGTTCGTTCGTTTCAGAACTGGATGGCGCCCTGTCCAAAAGCGGCAAGGTCTACGCCGTTGTCCAGGAGACCCCGTTCTCCGGTGACGGCGAGATACTGTACCAGGACCTCCAGCTGCGAGGCGTAACGTTCCTAAGGGCGCCCGATATCAAGGTGTTTGACGGTTCGATGACGGTCATCGATGAGCACCTGGGATGTCCGTTGACGATCAAGGTCAGGGACCTTGTCACCGTGCGGTCCTCCAGACCTGGGGCGGTGGATGAGGTGCTGAAGGCCTTTGGAATGCCGCCATCACGCAGGCCGATCGGCCTCGTACCAGGCGACAGCGGCATGCCCGGCGTGTTCATGTGCGGTTCGGCGCTCTCCGCTCGCCATGAGGACGACCCGGCCGAGCTGTCCAGGGCAACCGTCACATCCCTCGTTGGAACTATCGGTTCTCCGCTTCCTAGGATACCATTGGCCGCGATCGACACGGAGAGGTGCTCGAATTGCCTGACCTGCCTGCGGCTCTGCCCGTACGGAGCTCCCTATTTCAGCGAGGGGAGGATGCACATTTCGGCCGAGAGATGCCAGGGATGCGGCATGTGCTTGGCGGCATGTCCCAGCATGGCCATTTCGATGCCGCCCTCGGACCTCCGGGCGGAAGCCGGGGCGATTAAAATGGGAGGGGGTCTGAAATGATAGTATGCTACTGCTGTTCCCGATCAGGGGTGCCGGCCGCGCTGTCTGCCCTGGAGGAGGGCGGTCTGGACGACGTGATCGTCCGGGAGGTGCCTTGCGCCGGTTCCGTAGAACGATGGGAAGTGCTGCGCAGCTTCCGACAGGGCGCGGAGGGGGTGCTCATAGTCGGCTGCCTGCTGGAGAACTGCGCCCATCACTACGGGAGCGAGGTCGCCGCGCGTCGGGCTGTCCTGCTGGAAAGGACCGTGCAGGACGCAGGGCTGTCCAAAGGCAGGGTGGCCATGGTCCATCTGGCCGAGCATCAGCCACTTCGTTTCCGAAGGGCGGTTGAGGAGATGAGAGCGGTGATCGGTACAGCAGGGGGTCAAGCATGATAATCGCCGAGAAAAAACCTCTCCCCGAGGTATTGGGGATGCTCGAAGGATCCAGCGAGGTGCTCGTGCTTGGCTGCAGGTCATGCACCGCGATCTGCCTGGTCGGAGGAGAAAGGGAGGCCATGGAGACCTGCGAGGCTCTGGCGTTGCATTCCGAGATCAAGGACAAGGGATGGAAGGTCAGATCGCTGACCGTGGAGCGGGCGTGCGAAAGGGAGTTCCTGACGCCGCTCAACGGCTTCAAGGGAACCGTGGTCAGCATGGCCTGCGGGGTGGGCGCCCAGGTCGTCCAGGAACACTGTCCCGATGCCAGGGTGGTGCCCGGGGTGAACACCTCCAACATGGGGGCGCCGGAGGGCACGGGGACGTTCGTGGAGAGATGCGCCGGCTGCGGCGATTGCATTCTCCATCTTACAGCAGGGATATGCCCGATCGCCCGCTGCGCCAAATCCCTGCTGAACGGACCCTGCGGGGGAAGTCAGAACGGACGCTGCGAGGTGTCGCCGGACACTCCCTGTGCTTGGGACCAGATAGTGAAGGCACTGGAAAGGCAGGGGCGGCTCGATCTGCTGGATGCGAACATACCGCCCAGGGACTGGAGGCCCAGCAGGAACGGGGGGCCGAGGCGCATAGTGAACGCCGAGGCTTCCCCGGGTGATGCCCAGCGGAGATGGAGGGAAGGTGAATGAGCGTCTCGCGCCTGCAGGAGGTCCTTGATTCGGGAAGGTTCGCGGTGACCGCCGAGATAGGCCCTCCGCGCTCCTGCGAGACGGAAAGGCTGAGGGAGACGGCCAGGGCGCTCAAGGGCAGCGCCCACGCTTTCAACCTGACGGACAACCAGGCGGCGAACGTACGCATGTCCAGCATCGCCTCTTCCGTGATATGCCTGCAGGAAGGGCTGGAGCCGGTGATGCAGATGACGTGCCGGGACCGCAATCGCATCGCCATTCAGAGCGATGTTATCGGAGCGAGCGCGTTGGGCATAAGGAACGTACTTTGCATAAGCGGTGACCACCAGATGTTCGGTGACCATCCCCAGGCGAAGAACGTGTACGATCTCGATTCCATACAGGAGCTGATGGTACTTCGGCGCATGAGGGACGATGGGACGAATTGGTCCGGCGAGGCGCTCCCGCAGCCGCCGCAGCTGTACCTTGGGGCGGCGGCAAACCCCTTCGCAGACCCCTTCGAGTTCCGGGTGACCCGGCTGGCCAAGAAGATCGACGCCGGTGCGCAGTTCGTGCAGACCCAGTGCGTCCTTGACATAGAGCGGTTCAAGAGGTTCATGCGGCTGGCGGTGGAGAAGGGGTTGCACGAGAGGGTGCACATCATCGCCGGCGTGATCCCTATGCGCTCGCACAAGGCGGCGCTGTTCATGAAGAACAAGGTGGCGGGCATGAGCGTTCCCGATAGCGTGGTGGAACGGTTGCGGCGGGCGTCCGACCCTCGTGAAGAGGGCATCAGGCTGTGCGTGGAGACCATGCAGGACCTGGGATCAATAAGAGGGGTGCACGGCGTGCACATAACCGCCATCGCCTGGGAGGACATCATCCCCCGGCTGGTGACCGAGGCTGGCATCAGGCCATAGGGCGCGTTTTCCGCCGGAAGGTCACGTGACGGTGGGGGGCATTGACCCGCGCACCGCTCACAGGGCTCCACGCCCGGCGCTGGGAGGGGCGCAGATCGTCAGCGAGCATACGCCTATCCGGGCCGGGTCCAGCCCCCCATGGCGGAGGGGAAGAAGCTCAGGAAGCTGTAGTAGGAGGTCAAGTCGTTCCATGACCGCCTGCTGGACGACCGCACATGGTAAATAGCCCGTGATTCCTGATGTTATCCATGGACCCAGTGGAAGTGCAGAACTTCTTCGCCCCCATTGACATGGAGTGGCACAAGGAGGCTAGAAGGCGTTTCGCATCACCTTTCCTCGGCACGCGTCACGGTCACATCCCAGTGGACCCCATGATGCTCTCCCATGCTGCCGTGGTCAGCGGAAGGACCATCCGGGAGTTCTATGAGAACCCGGAACTTGGTGCGCATTGCGTCGCGTCGGTGCAGGAACTTTACGATCTCCTGCCGGTAACCCATTGGTACTTCTCCCTGGTGTGGTTGTCCGAGCTGGGCATGGAGACTCAGTACATGGACCTCATGCCCCCGGTCCCCAAGGCCCCGGTCATACTGGACCCCTCCCAGGCCGACGAGCTGCATGTTCCCGGCCCGGAGGACCTGTTGAAGGGATGGACCATCAACCAGCTGTTCCGCGCGAACGATTACGTGGAGAAGAACATTCCCTACATGTTCACGCCGCTGGCCATCGCATCGGACCTGACGGGGAGCGCAGCCCAGCTGTGCGGGCTGGAGAACTTCATAATGTGGACCATCACCGAGCCCGATGTGGCCCACAAGCTTGTCCGCACCTACATGGAGACCGCGGCGAACGGGGCGGAGGTCATCGCCAACCGTTACGGAAGCGCGGCCATCACCACCGGTTCGGTTCTGGGAAACAACGACATATTCTCCGACGACATGGTGCGGGACTTCTCAGCCAAGTACCTGAACGAGTTCGTCCTGAAATGCTTCGAGAAGGGGGCTGGCCCCCAGGTCTTCTACCATCTTTGCGGGAACCACTGCACGGACTTCAAGGTGCTCAAGGAGCACATGATCTGGTCTCCCATGACCATAGTGCATGTAGGGTACAAGGACCGGGAGGTGTTCCCGGCGGACCTGCTGATCAAGGAGTTCGGCGATCTGGCCACCTGCATGGGAACGGTGGACACCAAGCTGATGGTGAGCGGCACGCCCAAGCGCATATACGAGCAGGCCAGGGACCAGCTGATACGGGGGAGGGACTGTCCCTCCGGTTTCATACTGGGAACGGCATGCGAGGTGCCCGCCCTCACGCCTCCCAACAACATCATGGCCCTGAACAAGGCGGCCCAGGACTTCGGGACGTACGGCACCTGGTAAGGCGCCGTCATCTTCATCCCCCAGATACTGGACGACGGTCCCGGACCAACCATGGTCGCGGTGGCGATATGGGCATTGGCAGATGTTCCCTTAGTTCTGCTCTTCGCCTGGGATATGTGACCGATCCCCGCGGTCGAGCGACCGTCCTGGACCCCGCTCTTTCCACAAAGGACCGCAGCGTGCTCAGGGAAAAGGTTCATCACCGCTTAGGCCAACTGATGAACGGTCTATCATGAGCTTCGATCAGCAGGGGTCCACACTGTGCCGATGGCGGGCGGAGCGCGGGTCACATCCTGGCGAAGATGAGAAGGTCATGTGGGGGAAGACGATCGAAAGCCTGCAGACCAGGCTGCGTTCCGGGACCGACCCCGAGGAGATGGCCGACCTGCATCATCGTCTGACCGTGGCTCACATCAAGCTGGAGGACTACGGCACCGCCCTGGGGTGGGTGGAAAGGGGACTGCAGCTCAAGGCGCCGTCATGGGAGCATCAGCTCCTTGAGGACAAGGCCGAGGTGCTATTCCTCCTGGGAAGGGAGGCGGAGAGCATGGCGCTTCTCAACGAGATCTATCCCAAGGAACCGCCAGTCATATGCAGGATGAAGGACGAAGCGCCCCGGCATCACCGCACGATCGAATCACTGGGGATGGTCTGCCCGGAATGCGGTTTCGAGTCCGACTACGGCGTTCGGTCCTGCCCGAAATGCGGACGCCGCGTGGACGAGTGCTTCCAGCTGGTGAAGAGGTCGAGGAGCGTTCTCGGCCCGTACGGAAAGGGTGTCGGCTGCCAAATGCCCAGCCCGCATCGCACCAGGGCGGTACGCGTCTTCCACACGACGTACACGGTCGATTTCGACGACCCGGAGCGTTACCTCACCGCGGTCCAGGACCAGTTCCTGGGCCGCCGGCGCGAGACCATAACCACCAGGAAACGGGTTCTATGGTCGCCTTTGGCGGCGGCGCTCTGCCTGGCAGCGGCGTTCCTCTTGGCCATTTCAGCGGCGATCGGCATGGGGCACGAGGGGACCACCATTGCAGCACTGGCCCTCCTGGGCATCGCCACCGTCCTCCCTCTCCTTCTCTTCTTCGCTTGGGCGGCCGTCCCGCCACGGACATCGGGCGCGCTTGCGCCTGACGAGGAAAGGTGAATCAACGCCGGCGCCGTCCCAGGAGGTGGATGTATGTCTTTCAGGCCCTCAGGAAATCGTCGCAGTACAGCTTCTCCGCCTTCAGCAGCTCCCCGGCCTTGATGACGTTCATCAGATCGGCATCCTGCACGTCCACTATGGCCGCGCTAAGGCCGACGCCCATGAGCATGCCCAGGAAGGTGCGGTTCAGAAGACTTCTCTCCTTCGCTCCATTGGAGACGTTCGACAATCCCACGACGGTGCGGGGGGAAGGATCGTTGAGAGTCTGGAACAGCTGCATGGCCTTGATGACCTTCACGGGCTGGTCCTGAGCGGCCTTGATGGGCATGACCAGTGGATCGAGCATCAGCCGCTCGGGCATCACATCGTGCTCCATGGCCGTGGTGATCATCAGCATGGCCATCTCCGCCCTGGATTCCGCGTCGTTCGGAATGCCACGTTCGTCCATGGTCAGGCATATCACGTCCGCGTCGTGCTCCCGGGCCAGTGGGAAAAGCGCCTGCATCTTCTTCATCTCCGCTGTCGTGGAGTTGATGATGAGCTTGTTGCGGCAGGCCTTGATGCCGGCCGTCATGGTCTTGATGCCGGGCGTGTCGATGCACAGCGGAAGGTCGGTAACCTCCTGGACCGTGCGAACCAACCATTCCATGGCCGCTGGTCCGTCGTCCCGTCCCGGCCCCACGTTCAGGTCAAGGGCGTGGGCCCCGCACTCCACCTGCTGGACGGCGTGCTGCTGGATGAACCTCTCGTCCCTGGCATCTATGGCCTGTCCGACCGCGGTGAACAGGCCGTTCAACCTCTCGCTGATGACCAACATCTTGTTCGGAACGTCATGTCCCAAGACCGTTTTAAGCGTTCCCGCCCGGATATCCCCCGATCAGATACGACGAAAGGGCGCGGTCCTGGACGGTCATCATATGATTCCTATCGGCCATCGCTATCTTTAATACGGAATGAGCAATATACCCCTGGCATACCATCCTTCTTGGTGTGCCTATCCCAACGAAGGAGTTCACATGGTCAAGATCGAGAGGGCGGTTGTCAGCGTCTCGGACAAGGATGGTATAGTTGATTTCTGCAAGGGCCTCAGTCAGCTGGGCGTGGAGCTTGTTTCCACCGGCGGCACGGCCGACATGCTGTCCTCCCACGGATTGAACGTCACAAGCATATCCGACTATACAGGCTCCCCGGAGATGATGGACGGTCGGGTGAAAACGCTGCACCCGGCCATATTCGCCGGGCTTCTCGCCAGAAGGGATTCCCAGGATCACATGCGCCAGCTGAACGAATCGGGATTGAAGCGCATCGACATGGTTGTTGTGAACCTGTACCCGTTCCGGGATACCGTGCTAAGCAAGGGGGACGACCTGGAGGAGGTTATCGAGAACATCGATATCGGCGGGCCGTCGATGATACGCGCCGCGGCCAAGAACTCCGGCTCCGTGGCGGCGGTCACCGATCCGCGCAGTTACCCCGCACTCCTGGAGGAGCTCAGGACCAACGGCGGGGAGCTTTCCAGACCCACCCTTCGCAAGCTGATGCTGAACGCGTTCCGTTCCACCGCCTATTACGATTCCCTGATAGCCTCTCATCTAGGCGCCGAGTTCGGCGACGAGGGTTTCCCGGAAACCTACAGCATGGGACTGGAGAAGCGCCAGGACCTTAGGTATGGCGAGAACCCGCAGCAGACCGCGGCGTTCTACGCGGACCCCTTCACCAAGGGCGTTTGCGTCTCCCGATCCGAGCAGATGCACGGGAAGGAACTGTCTTACAACAACATCCTTGATCTGGAATCGGCCTTGGAGCTGGTGCGGGAGTTCGAGAGGCCCACTGCCATAGTCATAAAGCACACCAATCCCTGCGGCGCCGCGTCGGCGGACACCATCTCCGAAGCGTTCGCCAGGTCCTACGGCGTCGATCCCATGGCGGCCTTCGGCTGCGTCATCGGCCTCAACCGCAACGTGGACCTTGCGACGGCGACAGACATCTCCCAGCACTTCGTGGACTGCGTCATCGCCCCGGATTACGACGGGGATGCCCTGGAGCTGCTGAAGAGAAAGAAGAACATACGGCTGCTGAGGACGAACGCTCCGATCACGCTGGACACCGCTCCGGAGTGGCGCATGAAGCGCATCAAGGGCGGGCTGCTGGTGCAGACCAACGAGCATGTGCCCGTTTCCGCCCAAGACCTGAAAGTGGTGACCAAGCGCGCTCCGACCGAGGAGGAGGTGCACGGGATGCTCTTCGCCAACAAGGTGTGCAAGCACGTGTGGTCCAACTCCATCATCCTGGCCAAGGGCGAGACAGTGGTCGGCATCGGCGCGGGGCAGATGTCCCGCGTCGATTCTTCCATGATCGCCGCGCACAAGGCCGGGGAAAAGGCCAAGGGCAGCGTTCTGGCATCGGACGCCTTCTTCCCGTTCCGGGACGGTGTCGACACGGCGGCGAATGCCGGCGTGACCGCCATAATCCAGCCCGGCGGTTCGATACGCGACCAGGAGTCCATTGACGCGGCGAACGAGCATGGCATGGCCATGGTCTTCACCGGGGTAAGGCTGTTCAGGCACTGAACGATCATGTCGTGACGTTCAAGGTCGAGGAGGGCGCCCTTGCAGGACCTCTGCTCTGGACACGATCCCTCATCACACGCCGAGCTACGATCGGCACATGTCCATTATCTTTCCGAGGCCGGGAGCCTTTAATAACGCGGGAACGGATTCGCTTGGGATGAGCCCTCGGATCACTTTCCACCCTAAAGGCCGCAGCGTCGACGCACCGAAAGGCACCAGCCTGCTGGAGGCAGCGATACTCGCGGGGGTGGAGATCAACAGCGCCTGCGGCGGAAAAGGCACTTGTGGGCGCTGCCGGGTGGTGGTGAGCGGGGAGTTCGAGTCCCAGCCCACGGACAAGGTCAGCGGGGAGGAGTGGGCCGCTGGCTACCGCCTGGCCTGCATGACCCGGGTGGTTGGGGACTGCACAGTGTTCGTCCCCGAGGAGAGCCAGCTCAGGCCTATGCAGGTGGTCGGTGGCAGGGACGATACCTCGCTGAAGGAGGTATCTCCGTTGGTAAAGGCCGTGCACGTGAAGCTGAGGCCGCCGACCCTGCAGGACAACGACGCCGACCTGGAGCGGCTGCTCAAGCAGCTTGGCTTTGAACCTGGAGGGCTGGAGGTGCCACTGCCGCTTCTGAGGGAGCTGCCGCGCACCCTGCGGGAAGGGGAATGGACGGCCACCGCCTTCCTGGACGGGGATCGCCTGGTCGACCTGAGGCCCAGCGACGCCGTCTCGCGCAACTTCGGGGTGGCCGTGGACGTGGGGACGACCACCGTGGCCTTGCAGCTACTGGACATGAAGAGCGGGCGCATGGTGGCCCAGGTCTCCGACTACAACCGGCAACTGATGTACGGGGAGGACGTGCTGGCCCGCATCATGCACGCCGAGGACCACGGGCCGGAGCCTCTGAGGACGGCCATCATCGACACCATAAACCACATGCTGGCCAGGGCGTGCTCCGTCAGCGACGAGTGCGCGGGGAACGGCAAACGGGTGTGCGCCGACGAGATCACCGCCATGGTGCTGTCGGGGAACACCACCATGATGCACATGCTGCTGGGCCTGGACGCCAGGTCGATACGTTACGAACCGTACACCCCGGTGACCAACATTCCCCCCCGGGCGGCCGCAAGTGAGCTGGGCATAAAGATCGGACCGCTGGCGTCGGTGCACCTGGTGCCCGGTAGGGCCAGCTATGTCGGGGGAGACGTGGTGGCCGACGTGGTGGCCTCCGGCATGGCCAAAAGGGACGGTGTCTGCCTCCTAATAGACGTGGGCACCAACGGTGAGGTGGTCCTGGGAAACAGGGACTGGATGCTGGCATGCTCCGCCTCCGCGGGACCCGCCTTCGAGGGAGGGGAGGTCTGCCACGGCATGCGTGCCGGGGACGGGGCAATAGAGAAGGTCTCCCTGCGCAACGGCGTGGAGTATTCCACAGTTGGAAAGACCAGGCCCAAGGGGCTATGCGGTTCCGGTCTGATCGACCTGCTGGCGCAGATGTTCCTCACCGGGGTCATAGACAAGAAGGGCCGCATGCAGCGGTCGGAGAGGGTCAGGGACGGGGAGTTCGGAAAGGAGTACGTTCTCGTCTATTCCAAGGACACGGAGAGGGACGGGTACGACCTGAAGGCCACAGGCATGAGCTGCTGCCCCGTGGACAAGGTGGAACACCGCAGGGACATCAGCATCACCGAGGAGGACATCGCCAATGTCATACGCACCAAGGCGGCCATCTTCGCCGCGGCCGAGGTGCTTCTGGACACAGCCTCCCTGGACTTCGGGGACCTGGAGCGGGTGTACGTGGCCGGGGGCTTCGGGCGCCATATAGACCTTGACAACGCGGTCTCCATCGGGCTGCTTCCGGACCTGCCCCGGGACCGCTTCACCTTCCTGGGGAACGCCTCCTTGGACGGGGCCAAGCTGTACATGCTCTCGAAGGAGAAGAGAGAGGAGACCTTCAGCGTGCACAGGGCCATGACGTACGTGGAGCTGTCCACCGAACAAAGGTTCTTCGACCGCTTCTCCTCGGCGTCTTTCCTGCCGCACACCGACCTGGGAAGGTTCCCGTCCGTCAGGTGATCAGAGCACTACCTCGAAGCCGCTTCCCTTGACCTTAACCCGCGGCAGGTGCTTCCTGGCTGCCCTCCCGTAGGCCATCATGGTCTCCTGGTCCGGGCTGGGGTTGGTGATGCCGGCGAACCCCACGTCGTTCTGGCTGGACATGAACTGGGTCACCTGCAGCTCGTCCACGTACCCGCTCAGGTCCTTGGCCACCCTCTCCACCGACTCCTCGGTGTACCGTCCCGGAATTATTCGCAGTACGGCCCTGACCCGCTGCCCCTTCAGCACCTCCAGGGTCCTGGCGACCTTTTCCAGGTGCTCCTTGGCCTTCTCCGGGCCGTATGACGTCAGGGAGGTCAGAAGATCGGGATCGTCCAACGGGGCCTTTACCTCCAGAACGTACCTTTTCACGTGGCCTTTGGAGGCGGCAACGAAGTCCGGGTCCATGCCCGTCGTCTTTAGAATGACATCCTTGCCCCTGGCGTGCAGTATGCGTATCAATTCCAAGGCCTCCTTCCCATGCACTGCCGGTTCCGCGCCACCAAGGAATACGGAGCGAATGCCGTTGTCGGTCATGACCTGTACCACCTTGTCCAGGTCGTGGTCCCGGAAATGGGCCGAGGTGTGCGAACAGTACTTGCACTGCATCGGGCATCCATAGAACTCCACGGAGGCGTTGGGCTTGGTCCGGTTGAGCGTGATCAACCGCATGATTTCACATTCGATGGAGGGGGTATAATGCTTTGCCGGCAGTGTCGATAAGGTTCAAGGGGCATTCGAAAGAGTGAACCAGGAGGCGGTGCAGGAGGTGTTCGGGCGCAGAGCATCGAAGTACGTCAGCAGCGCCACCCACTCCGACCAGGGCCTTCTGGACAGGATGCCCGGGACGTGCGGCGAGCTGCCTGGAAAACTGGTGCTGGACGTGGCCACGGGCACCGGCCACACGGCGATGAGGATCGCTTTCGAAGCCGGCACCGTCGCCGGGCTGGACATCACCCGCCGCATGCTGGAGATGGCAGGCGTCCTCAATTTCGGCGGCATCGTGGTCATTGACGGTAGCAGCGCTTCCGATGGTCCCGGGATGGGCGCGGCCATGGAACGCCTGGACCGCCTGCACGACAGCTCGCATGTCAGGGGGCGCGAGGGGGTGAATGGAAAAGGTCTTTGGACATGGCCGGTCCGCGCTTTACGTTCCGGAGCACACAAAGAATCTTCCCCCGACCTCCCTAACCTGGAACGCAGGGCCGGAGGGCGCCGCGGATCTAGCGCCGCGCTCGCTCGCTACCGGCGGGGATATGCCGGCGAATGGCCGTCACGGAGGTCGACTGAACGATGCACTTGGACCGCTGCTTCAAAACGCTTCGCGCCACCAAATGATTTAATAAAGCGAAGGATAACTCCCGGCCATGGCCTGGAACTGCGCCGCCACCGGTATAGGCTCGCTGCCTCACAAGGACCCCCAAAGGGCTTTGGACCTTATACTGTCCAGCATGAGCGAGGTGCCCTACTGGCCGCAGCTGCCGTCGCTCGGGTTCGGGGAGAACATGTACGCACAGTTCTCCACCAAGCTGCCGGGGATAGTGGTGGACGTTCTCAAGAAGCGGATCACCGTTGACCTGAACGATTACGACCCGGAGGCCTTCTACACCGCGGTGGTGACTGAAGACATAGATCATTTCGCGCATTCCAAGGGGAACTTCCAGGGGCTATACGGTCTTCTGGAGAGGTTCAAGGGAAAGAGGGTCCCGGCGATCAAGGGGCAGGTCACCGGGCCGGTCAGCACCGGGCTGCAGATACTGGATAAGAGCGGCAAGGCGGCCATTTACGATGAGGCGTACGGGGAGATAATCCGGCGCAACCTGAACATGCAGGCCAAGTGGCAAGCCAGGAGGCTGAAGGAGATATCCGACCGGCCGATCATATTCCTGGACGAGCCCTCGCTCACGCTGATCGGCACTCCGTTCGCCTCCATATCGCAGAGGCAGGTGGTTGAGTGGACCGACGAGGTGCTGGACGGCGTGGACGCCATCAAGGGCATGCACTGCTGCGGCAACACCGATTGGCCTCTGCTGCTCTCCACGTCCATAGACCTGCTGAGCTTTGACGCCTATAACTACGCGCATACCGTATCGCTGTTCCCCAAGGAGGTCTCCGCCTTCCTGGAAAGGGGCGGTTCCATAGCTTGGGGTCTGATACCCAACATGGAGGAGCAGATCGCCAAGGAGACGGTGGGAACGCTGCTGAAGAGGTTCGAGGACTACATGGACATGCTCTACCGCAAGGGCATGGACCTGGACCTGGTGCTTGAACGCTCCCTCATCACCCCCCAATGCGGGCTGGGAGGGCTGGACGAGACCAATGCGGAAAAGGTGCTGGTACTGCTCAAGGGCACGGTCGAGGCAATCAGGCAGCGCTATCATCTGGGTGACATGGCATGAGCTTCCTGGCCGCCGTGGCTGGCAAGGGAGGGGTGGGCAAGAGCACGCTGTCCGCCCTCATGGTCCGGCTTTTATCGGAAGAGGCCATAGTACTGGCCGTGGATGCCGACCCCAACAGCAACCTGGGGCAGAAGCTGGGAACGGAGGTGCCGGGTTCCGTAGGGCAGATACGGGAAAGGCTTCTCAGCAAGGGAGGGCAGCCACCCCGGGACATGAGCAAGCAGGAGTACCTCAAGCTGAAGCTCAGGGAGATACTGGTCGAGGGGGACGGCTATGACCTGCTGACCATGGGCAGGCCCGAAGGTCCCGGGTGCTATTGTTACGTGAACAACCTGCTGCGGGTGTTCGTGGACCAGGTCATGGATTCATATCCTCACGTCATTATTGACAACGAGGCGGGTATGGAGCACCTGTCCAGGCGAACGGCAAGGGAGATCGACCTTCTCATACTGGTCTCGGATCCCACCGCGGTGGGCGTGGCCACCGCCTTGCGGCTGTCCCAGCTGGCCGACGAGCTGGACCTCAAGGTCAAGAGGAAGGTCCTTCTGATGAACGGGGTTCGGCCTGGCAGAGAGGGAACCGCAGAGCAGCTGGCCAGGGATACAGGTCTGGAGCATTTCCTGTTGCACGATGACGAGGCAGTGCGCGACGCTTCCTGGTCCGGCGCTCCGGTCAATGGGGACGAGCACCTGGCGTCCGAGCTCAGGGAGATCGTTCCGAACCTCTTCCCCTCCAGTAGGCGAAGGTGAGCGTGGCCGATGTCACGGCAAGGATGAGGGCCATCACCGTCACCGGGTACTCGTTGGACGGGGCCTCAACGATAGCGACCTGGCTCATCGCCCCCTCTCCAGCGGTCGTGTTGGCGCTGACCGCGTAGAAGTAGGTCCGATCTCGCAGGACCTCAGCGTCGTATCCCGCGGTGTAGTTGCCGTCCAGGGAATCATAGAACAATAGGTCGTTCGGCTGCGTCCCCCGGTACACGTTGTACTCCAGTACCGTAACGTTGCCCTCCGGGGGCTCCCAGGACAGGTATATTCGCGCCCCATCCCTTTCCGCCTCAAGGTTCAAAGGGGCTCCCGGAACGTCATCGGCCCGCACTGCTGGCAATGTTAGGATGAGAAGCAGGACGATCGCACCAACCGCGAGACGTTTCACGCATTGGTATCCTCAGGGCGGTAATTAATGCTTTCAAGAAAAAGGAAAGGAAAGGTTTGGAAAAATGTTCAATCGGGGAAGCTCACGTCCTCGGGGTCCGGGATCTCGTAATCGTCCAGGTCCGGTTCCACGCACTCGAAGGTCATTGTATCCGACCATCCGTCGCCGGAACCGAAGGTGCTGGCGCTGCCGGAGTAGGCGCTCCCAAGGTACCCAGTGTAGGTGACCTCCTCCCA
>JAAYDU010000045.1 GCA_012729095.1 Methanobacteriota archaeon
ACCGTTATCGAAACGGTGCCCGAAGGATGGTACGCCACCACCCCCGCTTCCGTGGGCGTGGAGATCGACAGCAGCGGCGAGCGCGGTACGGTCACCTTCCTCAACACCCGTTACGGGACGATATGCGTGTACAAGTACGAGGATGAGAACGGCAATGGAACGCACGAGTCAGAGGAGGCCGCGGTGGAAGGGGTGCACATAGTCATCAGGGGTGCGACCGGAGCGATAGTCGCTCAGGGTTTCACCGATGAGAACGGCGAGTTCTGCTACTGCCCGCTGGTCATCGGGACCTACTTCGTGGAGGAACTGATCTCGGAAGGCTGGTACGCCCATGGGGATGTGATACAGCAAGCGACCATCGACACCTCCGGACAGAGCGTCCACGTGACCTTCCTGAACATCCGGTACGGTGAGATATGCGTGTGGAAGTACGAGGACAAGGACGGAAGCGGCTCGCTCGCTCCGGGAGAGCCCGGGGTGGGGGGAGTGGTCATAAACCTCTACAATGAGACCATGTCCTTGATCGGCACCAACACCACGGACGACAACGGCTATGCCTGCTTCTACAGGCTGAAGCTCGGCACGTACTACGTGGAGGAGGTGCTCCCGGACGGCTGGTACACAGAAGGCGACCTCGTCAAGCAGGTGGTCATCGATGAGTCTGGGGAGACCGAGTTCCCGCTCTTCGCCAACATCCGATACGGGCAGATATGCGCCTTCAAGTACGAGGACCTCAACGGGAACGGCGTTCTTGACGACGGCGAACCGGCCGTGCACAACGTGACCATGAACCTGCTGCTCGACGGCGATATCGTTTGCACCAACGTCACCGACCGTGACGGCAAAGCCTGCTTCCACGGTCTGACGCTGGGCGACTACCAGGTGCAGGAGGTGCTCCCGGACGGCTGGTACACCGATGGTCAGCTGATACAGGACGCGGCGATCGACGAGTCCGGCAAGGAGGTATCAGTTACCTTCCTGAACATCCGTTACGGAAAGATATGTGTCCTAAAGTACGAGGACGTGAACGGCAACGGTGAGCTGGATGATGGCGATACCGTGGTCCCGGGCGTGCTGATAACCCTGTACGACCCGCAGATGGTGGAGATCGCCAACGGCACCACCGGGGAGTGCGGCGGCATCTGCTTCAGCGGACTTGAGATCGGCCAGTACTTCGTCGGCGAGACGCTCGCCGATGAATGGTACACCGAGGGTCCGACGCTCAAGCAGGTGTCCGTCAACGAGTCCGGGGAAGAGGTGTACGAACACTTCCTGAACATACGCTACGGAAAGATATGCGTCTTCAAGTACGAGGACCTGAACGGCGACGGCGTGTGGCAGGAGAACGAGCCCGGGCTGCCCGGGGTGGTCATCGAGCTGGTGCAGGACTGCGAGGTCGTGCGCAGCGACATGACCAACGATACTGGCTGGATATGCTTCGAGCTTCTGCGCTTCGGCGAGTACTGCGTCAGGGAGAACCTGGCCCTCAGCGACATGGACTGCTGCTGGTACCCGTCCACCCATGACCGGGTGAACGTGACGCTGTCCGTGGAGAACCAGCAAGATCTGGTGATCTTCGGCAATGTCAAGTACGGCAAGATCTGCGGCTGGAAGTACTTCGACGAGAACCAGAACGGGCTGTTCGACGAGTGCACCGAGCACGGGCTGGCCGGCTGGACCATGCAGCTGTGGAAGAACGGCACCCTGTTCGGCACCATGACCACCGACGGCCGCGGCCACTTCGTCTTCGCCGGCCTGGAGTTCGGCGACTACGTGGTGACCGAGGTCATGCAAGACGGCTGGTACGCCACCGGCGCGCTGTCCTGGAACGTGACCATAGACCGCTCCGGCGACCGGGAGGACGTGTTCTTCCTGAACGCCCTGTGCGGCGACATATGCGTCTACAAGTACGAGGACCTGAACGGGAACGGCGTTCTTGACGACGGCGAACCGGCCGTGTCCGGTGTAACGGTGCACCTCTACAGGGACAACGTCCTTCTGGAAAGCAACGTCACCGACGAGAACGGCCGGTACTGCTTCGAGGACCTGATGGTAGGCACCTACCTGGTCGCGGAGGAGGTCCCCTGCGACTGGTACTCCACCACCGGCATCACCCAGCAGGTGGTAATGACCGGGCAGGACGTCGCAATCACCTTCCTGAACACCAGGTACGGATGCATCGGCGGCTTCAAGTACAACGATGCGAACGGCAACGGTGCATGGGACATTTGCACAGAGAACGGAATATCCGGTTGGGAGATCGAGCTGTACCAGGACGGTCGCATGATCGCCTGGACCCAGACGGACGCTGACGGGCACTACGCCTTCTGCGGCCTGCGCCTCGGCAACTACACGGTCAGGGAGATGCCGCGGGAGGGCTGGATGGCCACCGCTCCTGCGGAGATCAACGTGACCGTGGGCATGTCCGGACAGCTTGTATGCGGCGTGAACTTCCTCAACATGGAGCTCAACCCGTGCATTGAGGTCGAGAAGGGGGTGTCCAGCGAGACCATCACCTACGAGTCCCACACCCAGGGCTACTGGAAGAACCACCTGTGCGCCTGGGAGGGCATCGGGCCCCATGACATGTTCCCGTGGGTATGCCACTGTACCTACCCATGCGGTCTGACCTACCTGCAGGTGTTCAACACCCCGCCGGCCGGGGACGCCACGCTGATACTGGCCCACCAGTACATCGCGGCCAAGCTCAACATGCTGAAGTTCGGGGCGCCGCCCATGTACGCCGACCTCATAGCACAGGCCGAGGAGTTCCTGGCCGACCATCCCCTGGGCTGTTACCTGGGCTGCGATGATAGGAACGAGGCCACCGAGCTGTCGGAGCTGCTTACCAGCTACAACGAGGGTGACGAGGAGTGCGGGCTGACCGTGCTCACCTACACCGTGACGGTGACCAACTGCGGGAACGTGGAGCTGTACAACGTCAAGGTATACGACTCCCTGCTCGATCAGTGGTTCTACCTGTGCGACTTCGGTGACCAGGACGGTATCCTGGGCGTGGGCGAGTGGTGGACTTTCTCCTACAACTTCGTGGTCCCCGCGGACCACTGCGACGAGGAGCCCACCGGAGACTGCGGGTGCGGTGGCTGGACCTGGACGTGGCATCACGGCTGCGGAGGTGGCTGCCACTACGGCGATGACGACCACGACGGCTGGAGCTGGTCCTGGTGCTGCGGCGACCATCACGGGCGTACGGACAGCGGCTGCGGCGGCTGGAACTGGCATCACGGCTATGGCACCGGCTGCGGCGGCTGGAAATGGTCCTGGTGCTGGGGCTGGCAACACCACTGCGGCGGAGGCTGCGGTGAGGAGCCGCTCGAGCCCTGCACCGTGACCAACATCGCCACCGGATACGGCCAATGGGGCCTTGTGGCGGACGACCTGTGGGTCAGCGACAGCGACCAGGCGGATTTCGTCATTCAGCAGGAGTCCCCCACCGGGGATGATGGCTGCTGCCACCACTGGAACTGGTGCTGGCTCGGATGCTGGGGACACCAATGGTCCTGGGGCGGCTGGGGTCATGATTGGCACGGCGACTGGGGCTGCCACGAATGGGCCGGATGGTCCTGGAGCGGCTGCGGATGCCATGACCTATGCTGGGACCTCGACCTCGGCGGCTGCCGGTGGTGGGGGCTGTTCAGCGATGGAATGATCGGTGCCTGTCATGTCTGGAACGTGTGGGGCCCCGGGGACGATCCCCGCAACAAGGAGGACATCGAAGCGGTAAAGGGCGATTAGTGAACACCAGGAACAAGGGGGGATCCCCCCCGTTTTTTTTATTTTTAGTCAAGGACTATCTAAAAGAATGAATGGAAAATAAGGAGGCTGACAGCGTTCCGGGCTTCCCGTGGGCTCGCGCACCACAGTACCACTTGGAACGCGGGCGGGCTTAGCTTCTGGGATCGGACGAGACCAGGCGTATCCCCGCCGCGATGGCCGTCAAACCATCCTTGGAACCGGTTAAAATGACCAACCTATATAACTGTTTCTCAGAGCTGCTCAGGCCGTTCTATGACGGGCATCTCCCTTTCCAAGAACGCCAGCTCCCGATCGCTGAAACCCGCGGGGTCGGCAAAGAGCAACAGCAAACCCCGGTGCACGCAGGCCTCCTCGTACAGTCGGCCTAGCAGATCGGTGATGTCGTGGAATGTACATTCCTCCTTGAACACCTGCAGGTCGAGCATGACCACCGCCTTTCTCTCTCCTTTTACAAGGTGCGTGATGAGCGCGCGCATCATGTGAAGCCGGTCCCCCGCCCTGATCTCCCGATCGCCCCTTTCCGGCTCCAGGACGACGATCCCAGGGTCGTATGGCAGCTCCTGTCCGCACGGGGACACCAGCAGAGGGTCGAACCCCTGCACGATCAGCTCGCGCAGGAAATCGGACGGGGCAAAGGCTCCGCCCTTCAGGACCATGTACGCGCCGAAGGTCTCCTTCTCCGCTAAACGAGCTCCCTTGCGTAAATAGGAGGCGCTCCGCTATTAATGGTTTCTTCAGAGCAGGAACAGCAGGGCGATGGCCGCCCCTAATGCCATGGACGTTATGTTGTTCCACAGCTTGGTCACCCAGCCCTTGGTCTCCAGAGTCGCGCCTATCACGCTGTCGATGAAGCAACCCAGCACGCCCATGGCTATCGGTATCAGGACCAGGGCCGAAGGCACCGTTCCCATGATCACCACCCATCCCACCAGGGCGGCGAAGGCCGAGGCGGCGACGGCCCACGCCGTTCCGTACAACGACACGCCGCCGTCCACCCCAGGCGGCACGCGCCTGAACGTGGTTATCATGTACGTGCGGTCTGAAAGCACCCCCAGCTCGCTCGCTGTCGTGTCCGCGGCGGCAACGCACACGGCGCTCATGTAAACGAGCGCGGACAGCTCCCCTTCCAATCCCGCCAGGAATGTGAGTACGGCTATGGCCATGGGTACCGCTCCATTGGCCAGGACGTTTCGGTAGTTCCTCTCCCCCTTCCTGCCCTCCTGCACACCCCTCTTGACCTTCAGGTCCATCTTGTACTTGGTGACCAGGAATCCTGTGAAGGCGAAGAGGACCAGCAGTAAAAGCCATCCTATCCCTCCCAGGATGCCGAGCACCATTCCCACGGCGAAGGCCGCCAGGCTGCCGTCCACGGTGAGCAGCCCCAGCTTCCATGAGAGCAGTGAAAGGGCAGCGCAGAGCGCGAGCACCAACGCCGCCTGCTCGATGTCGATCATTCCATCCACCCTAGGTGCCACACGCATTTAGTCCGAGTCATCCTCGCCCTCCTTGCTTCCCCCGCGCTCCAGGGGATTGGTCCGCTGGAACATCGGCTTCGTTTCGTCCCTTATCCCGCGCACCTTCTCCAGGTCCCCGTCC
This sequence comes from Methanobacteriota archaeon, assembly GCA_012729095.1. Lineage (GTDB taxonomy): Archaea > Thermoplasmatota > Thermoplasmata > Methanomassiliicoccales > UBA472 > UBA472. The sequence goes on from JAAYDU010000045.1 coordinate 5,374, forward strand.
CAATCCTTGAGCACCCCGGCGTATCCCTCCTCGATGCTGTCCAGCACCTTTTGCATGCGTTGCGCCGCGTTGCCGGCGCGCTTGCCGCTCAGCATCACGGCCATGAAGAAATCGTCCTTGCGCTCCACCAGCAGCTTCCGTTCGCCGAAGTCCATGCGCCTCAGCACCGTGGAGCTCTCGTCCTTGAACGAGTCGCGAACGAAGTTCTGCAGGGCGATCAGCATCCCCCCCAGTATGTCATCGTCCATGCCCGGCTTGAGGCGGCGGGTCTGATGCGCCAGCAGCGTCCCGTCATGGTAAAGGACGAAGACCTCGTCCACGATCGGTCTTGACAGGAATAGGTAGATGATGATGACCAGGAAGGCCACCAGCAACGCCAGGGACGAATATATGAACAGGGAGGGGTCCTCGTACTCTAGCGCAAGGGTGAACTGCTCCGTTGCGGCGGAATGGCCTGCCATGTCCTCGGCTATTATGCGATAGACGAGCTCCATCGTCCGATCCTGCGCAGGTATCTGTGCGAAATATGCACCGTTCCCCTCCGATGTCATGGCCACGGTCCGGGTGACGTTGTCAATGGTATACTCCAGCATCACCGATCCGATGCCGACCTGGTCGGTGACGCTCACCCTGATGAGAGTGGGTTCACCGACCAACGCCTCCAGGACCGGGTCGTCCATGGATATGACCGGCGGAAGCAGGTCGATGGTCACGTTCACGGTCTTCATGACCGAGGGGTTGCGATCGTCCCTGACCTCCAGGCGCACCGAGTACACGCCGTCCTGCTG
>JAAYDU010000046.1 GCA_012729095.1 Methanobacteriota archaeon
CGCTCATTTTTGTGTCTCCAAACAAAAGAATGAACGCATCCACCCTTACAGATTTCTGAGACTTTTCAAGACCTCTTTCCCAAGCTTATCTGGACGAGCTTCGGAAAGATGTCTTCGAACAGCTCATGTTCGTATTGAATTTCAGTGAACGGAAATGATATGCACGCATGAAAATCTACAGTCCCACCAACCTACTGGACTCTGTAAGGAAAATGAATTCTGCCACATCATCGCCGACCATTCTTCTTGTTGCGTCCTTATAGATCATCATTTGTTCTTTGAAGGAGCTTACCACCTCGCGATCGTCCGCCCCATGGCTCACCGTCTTGTAATCTATCAGCGCCCAGCTCCCGTCCTTCATCTGCACCAGCCGGTCGATCACGCCCATGTACAGCGTGTCCCCGTCACGAAGTTCGAACGGCAGCTCCTGGAGGTCCATCCCGCCTTCCATTCTGTTCCTCATGATATCGGTCGACAGGAACCGCTCCCTTATCCCCTCCAGACCGTCGATCGCTTCGGAAAGCTCAACCGACGAGAGTTCCAGACCCTGCATCGATAAAAGCATCCTTACGGACTTTCCCCTAAGCACCTCGTGCACCAACGTTCCGTACGAAGCGGCGTCCATGCCCTTGGACATCAGCAACGCCTTCACAGGGGACCACATGGCCCCTTTGAAGCTCTCCTCGACCTCGGAATCCAGTGCGGACGGCAGCACCACCTTGACCTGCCCGGATATCGCTCCGTCTCGGCCTGGAGCCCATCCGTTCACAATGGACGGTACCGAGCAGGGTTCCGGGACCAGGGATCCAGAGCTAGTGTCTGAATCCTCGAACGTCTCCATCCTCAGGACCATGGTCCGTTCCCCGTCGAACTCCATCACGCCGTCATCGACCGACGACAGTTCCAGGGCGTTCATGGTCAGGGAGAACCAGTTCCTTTCGTCTTCCCCCAGCTCCTGCCATTCCCCTTCCTTTCTTTTTCGGGTCCCAAGCATCACCAGGTGGTCCTTGGCCCGGGTGGCCGCCACGTAGAACAAACGAAGGTTCTGCGCTTCCGACTTGGCCTGCATTCTCTCCCCCGCCCTGCGCATCGGCGCCGGGGCGTAGGTGATCATCGGATCGGGCGACGGTACCTCGGCGAACAGCCCCGCGTCCGTAAGAGCGACATCGTCCGAATCGTTCCTCGGCGCCACGTCCGTCTCCGGCAATATGACGATGGGGAACTCCAGCCCCTTGGAGGCGTGCACTGTCATTATGCGCACGGCGTCCCCGGATGCCTCCAATTGCGCCTGCCCCTCCTTATCTGAATCGTCAACGCTCAACGCTAGCCAGTCCTTCAGGTCGAACAGGGTGAAGAAGCCCTCCTGCTCCCTCGTCCTCACCATCTCCAGCATCCGCTCGATGTTGGCGATGGCCTGCCTGCCGCCTGCCATCCCGGCGTAAATTCCCAGCACCCCGGTCTCTTGCAGCGCGTCGTTCAGAACCTCGCTCACCGGCACCGAACCGCTTCTCTGCAACAGGCCTCCAAGCACCGCCGATGCCTTGCGCGCCCTTACCTCCTCGGGATTCTCTTTCGAGAACCTTTTCAGCTTGGAGAAAAGCGAACCGTATGTCGATGAACGCGCCATTCGGAACAGAACCGCGTCAGAAAGTCCGAAGTAGGGAGAGCGCAGAATTCCGTACAGAGAGATGTCGTCCATCTGGTTCCCCAGGAAGTTAACCAGGTTCCCGATGTCCATTATCTCCTGCCTCTGGAAGAAGCCCACGCCCTTCTCCACCGAGTAAGGTATTCCGTTTTCCGCTAGCACGCTCTCGTAGTAGCGCAGGTTCGTTCTTGCCCTCAGCAAGATCGTGATGTCCCCGTACTCCGGCTTCCTCGGCCCGTCCAGATGATGAACCCCGTCCCAATGAACCATACGGCCGTCGCCCTTGACCATTCTCCTGATCTGATCGGCCACCGCCCTGGCCATCTCCAGCTTGTCGTTCATGCCCACCGCCGGAACCTGAACGATGGTGACCGAACCCTCGTCGTTGATGCGGACCGGCTCCACCTTCAGATACCTGAACTCCCAGTCATTGTCCTCCGCGATCATTATCCTGGAGAAAAGAGCGTTCACGAAGGAGACCAGCTCCACCGTCGAACGGTAGTTGTTCCCCAGCTCCTCCTTCCTACCGGAAAGCTCCGTTTCAACGAAGCGCAGCATTCCTTTGAAGATGCAGACGTCCGCTCCCCGGAACAGGTATATCGATTGCTTGCCGTCGCCGACCACGAAAAGCTTGCGTTCATCATCCCCGAGCAAAGCACGGACGATCCTGTCCTGCGGCACGTCCGTGTCCTGATACTCGTCCACCAGTACCTGCTTGTAGCGCTTCCGCAGAAGCTCCAGCACCGCGTTCGGGCCGTTCGGTTCCAGAAGCTGCTGCGCCTTTATCAGCAGGTCGTTGAAGTCCAGGGCGCGTCTCTCCGCTTTGCGGGCGTCCACGATGGATGCGAACCTCAGGAATATCCTCCGCAGGTCGAGAAGGTGCTCGACCGCCACGTCCAGGCAGCGGGGGTCGAGATCGAACTGCAGGGCGTTCAGGTCGAACTCCATGTCCTCGATGCGGCCTTTTAGAACGGAATAGGACTGGACCAGCAGCTCCTTGTCCCCACTGAGCTTCTTGACGCTCCCCATGCTCCGGCTACCCTTCACCTGTCCGAGGGAAAGGAAGGCCAGCAGCCTCTCGTTCCTCTCGCCTTCCTTTATCCTTTTAAATATAGGCCGGGAGTCGAACAGATAGCTGGCCGCCTGGTCGCCGCCCTCCTCAGCGTACATATCCGCCAAACGCAGCAGCTCGTCTATGGCCTTCAGCGCATCATCATCACGGAGATAGGCATCCAGATCGTCCAGGTGCTCCTCGATGGTCTCCTGGAACCTCCTGCGGAACGCGTTCTCGTCGTCCATGGCCTGCAGCGCTTCCATGGCACGCGCCCGGCGTTCGTAAAGGAAAAGCATCATTCCCTGGAGACGCCAGTGGGAAATGGGGGAGCACACCTTGACGAAGGTCCTTCTGAACTCCCCATCATCAAGGGATACCAGTTCTTCCCAGGACTCCTGCAGGATGACGCGCATGTCCATGTCCTCTATGACCGTGAAGTCGGACGGAACGCCGGCCTGCAGGTGGAACTCCCGCAGCACCTGGCTGCAGAAGGAATGGAAGGTCTGCACCTGCGCCCAGTTCAGCTGATCGAAGAGCTTCTCGTCGTTTAGCTTCAGCGTCCTCTCCCTGATCTTCTCCCGCATGCTGGCTGCCGCCTCGTCGTTGAAGGTCAAGGCCAAAATCGATTGTGTCCCGACCCCCTCCTCCACGTGCTCGAAGTATTCCCCGACCAGGCGGGTCGTCTTCCCGGAACCGGCGGATGCTCCCACGCACACCGATCTGCGTTCCTCGGCCATCAGGGCGCCTCCCTTGCCAGAGACATCTGCAGCACCCGCATGGCGTCCTTCCTGCATATCCTTGAATAGAGGCAGTAGGAGGAGCACCTCTCGCTTTCAGTGGAGTCGACCGGGTGGAACTTCCCCTGGGAGATCCCTTCAATGATCTCCTTCACGTTCCTCTTGCATATCTCCATGTCATCCCTGAGACCTGGCCTGTAGGCTCTGTTCGATCCGCCCAGTTCCTGCTTGAAGTCCAAGGAGGCGGTGCGCAGGTGCATCCCGAACCTGTTGTCGTTCTTCAATTGATAATAAGCGCCTCCCGCCGCCCTCAGGTGCAGCAACCTTTCGCAGGCCATCAGGTACAGCGGCAGCTGCATGTAATACCCCCTGACCATTTGGGAGTGGCTCGGAACGGAACCGGTCTTGTAATCGATTATGACGAACGTTCCGTCGTTGGCATCGATACGGTCGACCTTGCCCCTCAGCTTTATGATGTCCCCCGGGTCATTGGACAGCTGTATCTCCGCCGGTTCCTCCGTCGATCCTGCATCGTTCCTTTCCTTTGAGAACTTGTGACCGAAGCTGAACTCCAGATGCGCCGGCGTCCACCTTGGCAGGTCGACGCTCGCCTGCATGTCCACGAACTTTCCCAGCGCCCCGTTCATCTCGTCGTCGCCGATGAGCGCCCTGAAGCTTGCCTGGCTCACCGCCCCGTCGGCCATGATCTCCTGGCGGACCTCGTCGCCTATACGCCTGACGCTCTCCTTGGCCGTCTCGACCTCCGATGGAGAGGGCATTCCCAGCCCCTTCTCGATGCGCTCCCGGTAGAAACGGAACAGGATGCGGTGCGCGGCGTTGCCTACACGCAACGCCTCCGAATCCTCATCCCCTTCCAACGGCGAGAGGTAGAGCACGTATCTCAAGAAGTAGCTCATGGGGCACCTGCGGTACGTCTCCAACATGGTGGCCGAGAACACCTTGTCCTTCATCTTGGCATTGAGGTTCCCTAGCATCTCATCATCAGAAATGACCCCGTCATGCTCCGAGCGGTACGGTCCCTGGCGTTCCGAGCGCTCCACGTTAAGACGCTCGCACAGCTCCGCGGGAGATATCGTCGAGCGGGGCAGCCACTCCTCCACCCCGCAGGGAACGTCTCCGGAGATGGCCTTGCCCAGGGAAACATGGGCGCAGCGCATTGAGCGGGTGATGGCGACATGCTCCATATCGCCGAGCAGGCAGTTCTTCTGCAGGTCTTGCAGGAACGGCGAGGCAAGGACCCTCTTCCCCGCCTGGTAGGCGGGATAGGATATGTCGACGTGAGCTCCGCCCAGTATCGCGCTGATGAAGTAGAACCGCTCCTGACGAAGTATGTCCTCCTCGTCCAGAAGCCCGACCTGCTTGGCCTGGGAGGCGGTTATGAATGGATGCTTTACGCCGAGCCGGGGCATGTCGCCCTCCATGGTGAAAAGCAGGAAGGAACGCTCGAAGTTCCTTCCCGCTAGCGAGCGATACCCGGCCACGCTGATGCCACGGTCGAACCTCCCGCCGGGATAGTACTGCTTCTCGCCGATCTCCCTCCTCAGCTCGGAGATGAAATCGCCGAGCGTTATTTCCTCCTCATCGAGGGAGCTGTCCCTCTCCAGGGACGAGAGCAGCCCTTGGAGTTTGGAGTACGCTTTGCCCTCCGCTCCATCCGGGTTCTTCCACTGGGAGCGCTTCAGCTGCTTGGACAAGCCCAAAACGTCCAGGGCCTGGCGGAACGCTCGCAGGTGCTCGGAGAACGGCTTGGCGTCTTCCAGAACCTCCAGTTCCTTCAGCAGTGCTTCCAGGGACCTTTTGACCTGCAGCACGCGCTGCGCGTCCCTTTCCAGGTGCTTTTTCCGGATCTCGGGGACCTCGGGATCGTTGACCTGTTCCATCATCTCATCCGCAAGGAACTGCAGGCCTTTGGACCACGCCCCCTTCCCGCGAACGATCCCGGCCATTCTCGCGTAACGGTCGATGTCGACATGCCACAGCCCTTCGTTCTCGAAATTCCACTGAACGTAGGGGCTGGACAGCAGCCTGATCAACGCTGAAGCGTCGTAGCCCTGGGCCACCGCATCAAGTACGCTCATGGCCGCGTGGACCGCGGGCGAGGTGGAAAGCGGCATGCCGAGATCGGTCTTGAACGGGATGTTGAAGTCGGTGAGCACTTCCCTGACCAGCGGAAGCGCCTCCCGGCGGTCGGGAAGGAATATGGCTATGGATCCGGGATCGGTCCCGTTCTCAAGCAACTTGGAGATTCCCTGGGCGACCTGGCGCGCTTCCTCCAGAGGATCGAGGAATCGTCCCAAACGAACCGCGTGCGATAGGTCGGCCGGAACGCCATCGCCCCAGGCATCGGCCATGGCCAAGCGTTCCTGCTCCTCTTCTCCGATATCCAGATCGACGATGTCCAGCTCGCGCCCGAGGTTTAATGTCGCCTCCTTGAACACTCTTTCCTTGCCGGGAACGTAAGGGTGGTGATAGATGACCTCGTCGCTACCGTCGATCAACGCCCTGATGACCGAAAGCTGGGACGGCGTGGGTTCGAACCCTCCGATGATGATCAGCTTGCGGAAGAAGGGACGTTCCGCTGTCCATTCTCCCGCTTTGTTGACCAGAACCTCCCTCGTTCCGATGGGATCCACCAGCCCCTTCCCCGTCAGCTTCCGTTCGTACAGCGAGAGGAAGAGCGGTACGTTCACCCCGATGACCTCGTCCTCCCGAAACGCTGAAAGGTCGGCCTGGAAGTCCCTAAGCGTTCTGGCCAGGGTCTGCAGGTCGTTCAGGATGCCGTCGGCGATCGAACCGTCTCTGACGAGGGCGGGAAAATCACTGGCGTTCTCGAGAAGAATGGAACGGATGATGTTGCGGAGCGCGTGGCCGCCCACCGGCCGCAGCTCCTTCTCGTTCTGGTCGAAAAGGTATGCCACCAGGTCATCCAGGTCGGTGACGCAGAAGGTGGGGACGGTGATCCCCTTCAGAAGCTCGGAGCGGACATGCATGGCAAGCCCAGAACGGAGTACCAGCAGACCGGTCTCCAGTGGCCACGCCTTGAAATCGTTCAGGAAATATGAGATGGCTGAACGGTAAAGAGCGCGGGGCGTTCCGCGAACGAACTTTATCTTTCCCACGGACCGGACCTATCCTGTCGATTCAAATAGATTTGCGTTCCGTTGCTGATCTTCATATCAAAAAAGGATGTCCAGAGATATTCAACATCGAGATATTGGTAATATTCAAACAATATTATGATAATCTTATCAACCGACGATTCGTAGGCCCTTACCAAATCCTTTTTATTGCGCCCGCTCCCCTGCTTCGTATGACACCATGCAGACCCTTGAAGCCATCAACTCCCGCAAGAGCATACGCCGTTATTTGGACACTCCCGTGGAGAAGGAGAAGATACAGGAGCTGCTCGAGGCCGCCATCAGAGCGCCCTCGGCCATGAACAAGCAGTGCTGGAGATTCGTCGCCATAACCGACAAGGAGACCATTGCCAACCTTGCCAAGTGCCAGGTGGTCATCAACGGCTGGATCAAGGACGTTCCGGCCGTCATCGTGGTATGCGCCGATCCCAAGGACAGCTCGGACCATAACGGCCTGCCGTACTACATGTGGGATGCCGCGCTCGCCATGCACAACCTGGTGCTGGCTGCAACGGATATGGGATTGGGTACCTGTTACCTCGCCGCGTACAAGGAGGACAAGGTCAAGGAGCTTCTGGGCATCCCTGACAACATCAGGGTGGTGTGCATGACCCCTCTGGGATACCCGACCGAGAAGAGGTCGGTCGGTGAGAAGCTCATGAAGGCCGTCGCAGGCAGTTCCAAGAGGAAGCCGTTGGAAGAGGTTGCCCACTGGGAGAGATGGTGATCGCTTCCGATTTTTTAAAGGGACCACGATAATTAAATCCCTTCGGAACACTTACCTTTGTCCATGAAGGAGATCAAGGGCTCGGTCATGATCAACGTGCCGGCGGAGAAGGTCTGGTCAACTCTTGTCGATTTCCCGGCGTACAAGGACTGGAACCCGTTCATCACCCAGATGAGCGGCGAGCTGAAGGAGGACGGCATCTTTGACGTTACCATATCCCTTCCGGACCGCGAGGATTCCAAGTTCCAGTCCACGCTCGTCAAGATGGAAACGAACAAGGAACTGTTGCTCAAGGGCAAGATCGGATTCCTGATGTCCGAGGAGCGCTCCATGCTCATAGAGGCCATCGAGGAGAGCAAGTGCGTTTTCTCGCAGCACATCGCTTACAAGGGATTGATGAGCATGTTCGCCGGGAAGACCGTGAAGGCCTCACAGACCGCGTTGAACAGGATGAACGAGGAGCTCAAGAAGCGCTGCGAGAAGTAGTGAAGATAAAATGGAGCTGGGACCGAGATTTGAACTCGGGTGTGCGGATTACCGCCTTGTGGACTGCAGTCCGCCACATGGCCGCTCTGTCATCCCAGCCTTGAAGGTTGATTCTGTAACCCGTATAATTAGATTTTCCTTTTTATCTGGACAGCCCGAACCCGCCTGGACCAGGACTGGACCGTATTGGATATTGATGGAACGCGCCAGATCCGCAGCATACCGTTCCTACATGAAATCGAGCAAGCTCGTTTGATCGCTCGTTTCGGGGAGTTCGATGAACCTCTCCAGGACCTTGACCGGGACGTCCATGCTCCGGGAAAGCATCCGTTCTGCCAATGATCAAGCCATCTTCCCCGGACGCCGCCTGTTGCCCGGTATCAAGGCCCTGTGCAATGCTCCCAGCCCCTGCCCGTGAAGGGAAGCTTGGGAAATTCTCCTTCATCAGCGTGAAGTTCAAAACCTCCCTGCCTACCCGACCATCGCCGTCCAGGAAAATATGGGTGACCATGAACGATGGCTCATTATTTTTATTGTGGTCGCCTACAATATAATTATTGGAAAGATGGAACCCACCCGCGACCTCCATCGAAGGTCACGCCACCAGTGGGTGTATGCGAAGGCACCTGACCATCGATATTTCGATTCTATTAAATCTTAGAGGGGCCTAAATGGCGGACGTGTCCAATCTACCCGATCACTGCAAGGACGTTTCGATGCGGCGCGTGGACTTCAAGCTCACCCGCGAGAACATACTCAACAACTTCCAGGACAAGATAGCCTACACCCGCACCGACTTCATGGTGCTCAGGAACGGTGAGGACACGGCGACCATCAGGGTCACCAAGGAAAGGGGAAAGGACCTCTTTCGTCCAGTGACCCAAGTGGAGGTGATCTCCCTCCCCGAGGACACTGTATACATCCACGACGAGGAGGTGGACGTCCTCAACGTCTCGCAGCTGGCCCGGTTGGTCCGCGCTAACGGTGGGAAGACCGTGGTGGTCTGGGGCATGTTCTCCCACGTTTCTTTCCTTAAGGCAGACACGCTGCTGGACCTCCGCGTCCTTGATGTCGTACCGCCGTCACCGTCCAAGCTGGCCGTGCTGGTGGAGCGGGCGTTGTCCTCCGGGCTCATAGAGAAGCCCATAATCCCGCATTACGTGGACATAGACATCATGGAGCAGGAAAAGCTGGTGAAGACACCGGGGGTCATATTCCCCTGCCGCGCCTCCGGCCTTGCCTCCGAGAAAAGGATATATTACCTGGACGAGACGCCGGAGATCGATGTCGAGTCTACGCTCATCGGCTGCGACCTATCCCGGCGCATCTTCCAGCATATTTACCGCCGTCCCGTGGAATCCCTGGACATATGCCCGCAGAACCTGGCGCCCCAGGACGACGTTCCGACCATAGTCAAGTGCTGCAAGGTCAAGGAGGGCTGCACCGTCAAGGACAACGTAGCCTCCGTGCCCTGGGGGGCGACCATGATGGATGTCGTGAAAGCCCTGCAGGCGCTGTTCCCCTGATCTACTTCTTCTTGACCAGGCTTCGCGCTTTTGTCAGCGCGACAAAGCCCTCCTCGGTCTCGCCGAGCTTGCAAAGCGATTCTCCGAGCACGTACCAGGCATCCGCATCGTCCGGCATCTCCTCAATGTGCCGCTCGGCCATGCGCTTCGCCCTCTGGTAGTTGCCGAAGTGCAACGCGTGCCTCGCTTTTTCCATGTAACCCAGATGAGACTGTATGCGGTCGTACATGGCCTGCTCCGCCTCCTCGATGAAGACCTTGAGGGCGTTCGCTGTCAGCCATGGATAGCGGGAGGCCAGCATCCTCTTCAGCTTCTCCGCCTCCTCCGGCCTGATATGATACGTGGTGCCCTCGAACGCGGAGAGGGGAACGTTCACCCGGAGATGCCCGTGGCTGACCTCTATGAAGTTAGGGTTCCTCCCCTCCTCGGCCGCCATGCCGCTGGCAAATACCATCCCCTTAAAAAAGGTGACGATTGATGATATCATGGCGTTCGCATCGAGAGAATAGAAAGCATTTTTTACCCCAGACCAAATGCAACAGACATGGACGAGTTGGCACTGAGCCCCTACAACCCGAAGCTGGAGATAGGGGACGTCATCGTTTACGATTCCACCCTGCGGGACGGGGAGCAGACCCCAGGGGTCACATTCAGCCTGGACCAGAAGGTGGCCATAGCCCGCAAGCTCGACGAGATGCGAGTGCCCCAGATAGAGGCCGGTTTCCCGGCCGTCTCGGAAAGGGAGAAAGCGTCCGTCAAGGCCATTTGCGACGAGAATCTGGACGCGGACATTTTGGTCCTTTCCAGGATCACCAAGGAGGACATCGACGCCTCGGTGGATGCCGGGGTTGACATGGTGCTCCTTTTTATCGGAACGTCCGACCTGCACATCAAGCACAAGTTCCGCAAGGACCGCAAGTTCGTCCTGGACAAGGTCATCAACGGTATAGAGTACGCCAAGTCCCGGGGCGTTCAGGTCAGCATGAGCGCCGAGGACACTACGAGGACCGATTTGGAATTCCTGATGAGCGTGTACATGGTGGCCGAGGCGGCCGGGGCGGACCGCATAGGCGTTACCGATACGTTGGGCTGCGCCTCCCCCGAGGCCATATCGTTCCTGGTGGCGCGGGCCAAGGAAGCGGTGCGCGTTCCAGTTTCGTTGCACCTGCACAACGATTACGGGCTCGCCCTCGCCAACGCCATCGAGGGCGTGAAGGCCGGGGCGGACGCTGTCACGACTACCGTCAACGGCCTGGGGGAGCGCTGCGGGAACGTTCCTCTGGAACAGTTCGTGGCTGTCATGAAGTTCATGTACGGCAAGGACCTGGGCATAGACACCACCAAGCTCAAGGAGATCTCGGACATGGTGGAATCGTTCTCCGGGGTCTCCAGGTCTCTGATACATCCCCTGGTCGGGAGGAACGCCTTCTCCCATGAGTCGGGGATCCATGTGGCCGCCGTGCTGGCCTGCCCGCTGACGTACGAGAGCATGGACCCCCGCCTGGTCGGCAACGAGAGGCACATACTGATGGGGAAGCACAGCGGGCTGAACTACATACGGAAAAGAGTGGACGACACGGGGCTGATAGCCACGGACGAGCAATTGTCCGAAATACTGGACATGGTCAAGGTCTTGGGAGAGAAGAAGGGACGGGTGAACGACCTCGAGTTCCGGGAGATCGTCGCCTCCGTCATAAGACCGGTGCTCACAACCTGAGGCGCCCGCCGCACTCGTCCCGTCGCTGCTTCCCGAACTCCTTCATATCCTTCAGCTCGTCCCCGGTGAACACCGGGCCCTCGCGGCAAACGCGCTTGCCGTCGATGGCGCAGGAACCGCAGAGTCCCGCGCCGCACTTCATGTAACGTTCAAGGGACATCTGGCATGGGACGCCCTTTTCCGCGCACAGCTTGTGCAGGAAGTACAGCATCTTCTCCGGGCCGCAGCCCAGCACCATGTCGTACTTCGTGGAGGACATCATCTCCCTGGCCAACTGTACCGCGTTGCCGTGGAACCCCTTGCTGCCATCGTCCGTTGATACGCGGACGTTCGATGATGTCCTTTTAGCGCGTTCTTCGAACAGCAGCTCCCTCTCGCCCCTGGCGCCGATGGCCGTGTGCACGTCCGCCGTGGGCACGCGCTCCAGCGCCGGAAGCAACGAGGCCATGCCGGTACCGCCGCCGACCGCCAGGACCTTGCCCTTGGGAACGTGGTACCCTCGCCCGTAGGGACCGCGGACGATCATCTGGTCGCCTGCCTGCAGGGACGTCAGCGCCTTCGTGGCCTCGCCGATGTTCTTCACGGTGATGCCCTTGCGGTCGCCCAGATACGAAAGCGACATGGGGACCTCGTCCACGCCAGGTATCCATACCATTATGAACTGGCCGGGGGAGGCGGGCGCGTCCCAGTCGAAGCGCAGCGTGACCACGTCCTCGGCCTCTTCGGCCCTGGAGGCGATGTTGACCGCGGTCTGCGTGACCATGAACCTCTCAGTCATGGGCCACCCCCACCAGCTGGGAGATGTTCCGCAGCCTGTTCACCTCCATGTATGAAGATATGCCGGAGCATATATCGCCGAACACGCGCGGACCGACGCGGCCCACGCCGCTCCCTATCTGAACGGCCGCGGCGCCGGCCATGATGTACTCCAATGCCGAGCGCCAATCCTCTATGCCGCCGACGCCGATCACCGGTATGTTCAGCGCCTCGTACAGCTCGTAGACGCAGCGCACGCCCACGCCCCTTACCGCGGGACCGGACAGCCCCCCGTAACGATTGGACAGCACCGGGCGCATGGCGTCCACGTCAATCTTCATGGCCTTCAGGGTGTTTATCGCCACTATAGCGTCCACGCCAGCCTTCTCGGCCGCCAGTGCCACGTCTATCAGCCGATGCGTGTTCGGGGTAAGCTTGGCGAACACCGGGACGGCCACGGCCGCCTTGACCTCGCTTATTATGCTGGCCACGACATCCGGATCGACGCCCATCTCCATGCCGTACCCCTTGGCGTGAGGGCAGCTCAGGTTGAGCTCTATGGCCTCCGCGCCGAATTCCTGCATTCTCTTTGAAAGGGAGGCGAACTCCTCCGCCGAAGCTCCGAAGACGCTTCCCACTATCGGTATTCCGGCCTTTCCGGCCTCGTACATCTCCTCCCCGAAAGCGTCTATGCCCGGGTTGGGCAGGCCCATGGCGTTCATGTAGCCGAACTCCAGCTCCACCAGCGTGGGGTTCTTGTGCCCTTCCCGCGGGGCGCTCCCTATGGACTTGGTGACCAGGGCGCCGGCGCCTCCCTTGGCCATGGCAAGCAGCGAACCCCCGGTCTCGCCCATGATCCCGGAGGCCAGCATGGTGGGGTTCTCCATCTCCACCCCGGCCAGGACCACCTTAAGAGATGTCATCGCTCAGCGCATGCCCTACGGGAATATTAATTTCCCCCTGTACCGGCCACCGTGACGAACCATCCCTGTTCCTCCTCCGTTACCGTGGAAACGTCGGCGAAGCCGGCCTCTCCAAGCAGGGACCCGTACTCTTCCAGGCTGCAGAACCTCATCTTGAAGCCCTTCTGCCAGGATTCGTTGCGCTCCCTCCACTTAGGGGAGTCCCAGGCCTCCTGGACCAGTATCATGCGCCCTCCGTCCGCCAGCACCCGGCGGCACTCCCTGAGGTTCTCCCGCAGATCAGGCCAGAAGTATGTGGTCTCGCAGGCGAACACGGTATCGAAGGAACCGTCGCGGAAGGGGAGAGAGGAGACGGAGCCGCGCACCCTGTCCAGCATTCCCTTCTTCAAGACCGATGCGTTCACCTTGCCGGTCATGCGCAGCATGTCCCCGGAAAGGTCCAGGCCGGTGAATCGCGCGTGCGAGGCCTTCCGGGACAGCTGGGACATAGGCCCCCCGCCCCCGCAGCCCACGTCCAGCACGTTGCTTATGGACGAGACGTCCAAATGTTCCAAGGCCCATTCCATCATCCCCCGGTGATTGGCGTTCATTCGCCTGGCCATCATTATTCCCTGCACCCCTGCCGGTCTGCGCACCTGTGAATGGAAGTTCATATCCCTGACCTGGACCCTCTCTGCTATAAGTACTGACAAAACTTAATAGGTGCCGTGACAATAGTAACCAATCGGGGGTTCGGAACTTGTTGACCGAGGACGGAAAGGCCATGCTAGCGAGGTCTGTCCGGGAATACCTTAAGAGGTATCCTGGAAAGAAGGCGGAGGCCAAGAAGAAGGCCCTGCGCCACTTCCTGGATTACAGGGAGGCCTTCGGCGGCGGAAAGGCGTCAGATGCCCTTGTCAAAGAGGTGGAGAGGTACATAGACCGCGTGATGTCGGCCTGACCTCTCCCCGAACTTTTTTTCACGCGTTCTGAACGGTGACCCGGCCGACCCTGTGGCCGAGATGCTCCCCGACCTTGGCGATCACCGATCGCGTCTCCACCTTCAACTGGTTTTCTATCATGAAATTGAACGTCGATCCGCTGACCTTGCCTGGTACCTCGCGAGACCTGGCTCCGTGCCGGTCATTCAGGACCCTGCCCAGAACGACAGCCGTATCCGGTGCATGATCGACCACGTTCACCCCTCGATGAGCACTTCGTCGGGAAGGTCGATAGAGGGGAAATTATATTGGATGGCGGATCGGGCGATCATCGATGAAAGCGTGTCCCTCAGACCCTCTAGGTCGAGCTTTTCCCTAATGTCTCCGACCTTTTTTGAGATCTCTTTCATTCTTTCCACGGTGATCCGGGTGGAGAAAAGATCGGTGATCCCATCCAGAGAACGTTCCATTTCCTCCCTGTTGATGTCAGACATCTGTTTTAGATGTGTTCTGACCAGCCCCCTCGCTTTGATCCGATGATCGGGAATGACCGTTAGAGGAGCCTTGAGCATGGCGATGGTGCTGAAGGTGTCAGAGATATTGTCGAAGGCTGCAATAGGACCTACAGCAACATCGATCGGATCGACGCTCGTTTGAGACCTTTCATCATCGGGATTTTGTGATGATTTATACTCAATTTGATGTCTGTCACTGCGATCAATGATTTATAGATTGATCCCATAATATTTTTACTGATCCCGGATCCGCCTGTTTGTTGTTCGCTGGTATTGAATGCGTCCAACAACTGCGACACCTTAAATAACGCCGAAACCGTTCCCAGCCTGACTGGAATGGACATTGAACGCATTCGTAAGGACTTCCCTCTTTTTCAGCAGGAGAAGCCCCCCATATACCTGGACAGCGCCTGCCAGAGCCTGAGACCCCGACAGGTCGTCGAGGCCATGGACGAGTACTATTACGATTTCCCGGCCTGCGGCGGACGCAGCGTGCATCGCCTGGCCACCGAGGTCTCCATTAGGTTGGACAAGGCGAGGGAGGACGTGGCCTCCTTCGTGGGCGTGAAGGACGCCGAATGCATCATATTCACCAAGAGCGCCACCGAGTCCCTGAACACCGTGGCCAAGGGATTGCATCTGAAGAAGGGGGACCGGGTGGTCACCACCGATATGGAGCATAACAGCAACCATGTTCCATGGGTGCTGCTTTCCAATGAGCGGGGGATACGGCGCGGCATCCTTTCATTCCAGGAACTGGAACAGGGCAACCTGGAGCCCCTGAAGGAGGAGCTGGAGAAGGGAATGGAACTGCTGAGCGTGGTGCACACCAACAACGTGGACGGCAGCACCATACCCCTGAGGGAGATCGTGGAGCTGGCCCACGACCATGGCACGATGGTCATGGCCGACGGGTGCCAGTACGCCCCGCACAACCCCCTGGACCTGACGGACATGGACGTGGACCTTTACGCGTGGTCAGTGCACAAGATGCTCGGCCCCTCCGGCACCGGCATACTGTACGGTAAGAGGGATATCCTGGACAAGGTCGAGCCGCTGGTCACCGGGGGCGGTGGCGTGGCCATCACCACCTACGAGACGGCGGACATCCTTCCCATACCGGAGAGGTTCGAGGCGGGACTGCAGAACTACGCCGGGATAATAGGCAGCGGGGCGGCGGTGCGTTACCTTCAGAAGGTGGGAATGGAGGAGATAACGGAGCACGAGCATCACCTGAACACCGTCATTACCGAGGGGCTCAGGGACGTGAGGAACCTCTCCATGCTAGGTCCGGACGACCCGCGCCGGAAGGGAGGGATATTCTCCTTCAACCTGAAGGGCATGCTGCCGCATGACGTGGCGATGATCCTTGACGAGATCGCCGCGGTCCTCATCCGTTCGGGGATGCATTGCGTGCACCCCTATTTCACATCGCACGGGCTGGAAGGCTGCGCCAGGGCGTCCTTCTACTTGTACAACACGGACGAAGAGGTGCGCAAGTTCATCGAGGCCGTAAAGTACGTCTCCGACAAGTTCACGGATTGAGCGCCACCAGGGCGTTCCCGCCCGGACCGCCGAGCATCAGCAGCGAATCGTTCGGACCCAGGACCAAACGGTCGACCTCTTGGGGCGATCCTTCCATCATCATTTTGAACATGGGAATTAAGAACCGGGCCTCCATTCCGTCATGCTCGAGCATGGCGTGCCCCTGGAACAGGGTCAGCAAGGTCGACGCCGGTAACACCGAACCGAGATGGAGCGTCCTCTCGAAGCCCTCGCCAGCTGAGGCGATCTCGTGAAAAAGCCTTTCCAGGTCCTCGGCAAGGTCATCAAGGGCTTGAGCCCTGTCCGACCGGGCGTCCATTTGCACGCCCTGGACCAGCACGGCCACCAAGGCGAGCGAGACCAGGAACGCCCAGAACTTGGAAAGGAACAGCTCCATCATGCCCGGGTCACCTTCACAGTCCCCCATGCTCCCGGGGGGCACTCCAGTCGTATGGAGTCGCCGGCCGACAGGGAAAGCGGGATCCCGTCATCGGTGAGAATGGCGACCCCGCGCAGGTACCTTGCCCCCCGAGATGCGCCGGAGTACCAGGTTACCCTGGTGGAGTTCACGTCTCCCTCCTCGCCCCCCAGCCTCAGCACTACAGTGCCGGGGAGGTCGTTCGGAACGCTCACCGTGCGCACGTTCCCCGGGCCTGCCGAGCCCATGTTCTCCGCCGCTATCGAGATGTCCTCGGCGATGCTTGCCGCCCTTTCCCCGGCCATCTGCGACGAGGCGCCGTGCATGAAGGAGAGCATTGTGGGAAGGGTGAGGGAGATCAGCAACGCCACCAGCATGAGGCGCAGCGGCAGCCCCTCTATACCCCTTCGGTCGTGTCTCAAGGCCTCACCTGCATATTACCGGCACCTGCAGCGAGGAATCGGTTCCCATGCCTCCCTTGGAGACGGTGACCGTTATGAAACCTATGCCGTTACCGTAGCGGAAGACGCTCAGTCCGCTGAAGGTGACCTTGCCGTCGGCGCCTGTTGTCCCGTACACGAGGGACCCGTCCGAATTGCTGACCTCGCACCCGTCCAGCACCACCGAGGCGCCGTTCACAGCATCCCCGTTCTGGTCGCGGACGATTATGGTCAGCGAGACGTCGCGGTTCTCGAAGGTCCCATCGCCGTCCCCGTCCGTCAGCAGTATCTCGGTGGGGTTTCCGTTCACGGAGGCGATGGCCTCCGGCGCGGAAAGGCCGCCCATCCATCCCACCAGGATGGCCGTTCCGAGCCCGGCCACGATCACCATTATCATCAGCTGCAGAGGCAGTCCCTCGATGCCGCCGTCCCTGTCCCCGTTCATTCGTTTCTTTGAGAACCTCATTCTATCTCCGGAACAAGGAAAGCCGGGGGGTGTCTAGGTCATCACGCTTACAGTGATGCTAACTCACGGACAGCATTCGTCAAATGAAAAACGATTTTAACCAATAATTCACCTGATTCTTATCAGAAAACGAATATTCCATCCGAAATCAAAAGGAATTCCATGTGGTATGAGGCGAAATTATTATAAAAACGTGCAACATTCCCTGCCACGCAGTCACATGCGGAGCCAATGTGTCTGAGGTTTCAAGATGTTCAAAAAGGTGCTGATAGCTAACAGAGGGGAGATCGCCATTCGGGTGATCAACACCTGCAAGAGGATGGGAGTGCCCACCATAGGCATATACACCCCCTCGGACAAGCATTGCAAGCACGTATCACTGGCGGACAAGAGCGTCGAGCTGCACACTGACGGTAACGCCATTGGCTATCTTGACATTGACGCCATAATCGATGTGGCCAACCGCATGAGGGTGGACGCCATACACCCCGGCTACGGCTTCCTTTCCGAGAAGCCGGAGTTCTCCGAGCGTTGCGAGGAGGAGGGCATAGCGTACCTGGGCCCCTCGCCAAGGGCCATGAGGCTGCTTGGTTCCAAGCTCTCCGCCCGCGAGTTCATGTCCAAGGTCGGGGTGCCCATCATGCCCGGCACGCTGGACCCGTTGAACACCCCGGAGGATGCCATAAAGGCGGCGAACAAGATCGGTTATCCGATATTGCTCAAGGCATCGGGCGGAGGCGGAGGGCGCGGCATGCGCCTGGTCAATACCGACGAGGAGATGGAGAACGCCCTGACGTCCGCCAAGAACGAGGCGGACAAGGCCTTCAAGAACCCCACGATATACCTGGAAAGGGCCTTGCTTAAGGCGAGGCACATCGAGTTCCAGGTGGTTGGAGATTCGCGAGGCAACGCCTATTGCCTCGGCGAGAGGGAATGCTCGGTGCAGCGCCGCCATCAGAAGATAATCGAGGAGACGCCGTCCTGCGCCGTGAGCCAGGAGCTTCGCGACAAGATGTCCGAGCTGTGCGTGGCCGCCGTGAAGCGCGCCGGGTACACCTCCCTGGGCACCTTCGAGTTCCTCATGTCCGCCGAGGGAGACCTGTTCTTCCTGGAGGCCAACACCAGGATACAGGTGGAGCATCCGATCACCGAGCTGGTCACCGGCCTTGACCTTGTGGAGATGCAGCTGAAGATCGGCTCGGACATCCCGGTGGAGGACGTGCTTTCCGGCGTCAGGCCAAAGGGGCACGCCATGGAGTTCAGGATAAACGCCGAGAACCCGTTCAACAACTTCTTCCCTGCGCCGGGACGAATAGAGAAGTACACCGAGCCGGCCGGCGACCATGTCCGGGTGGACTCGCACGCTTACGAAGGTTACGTGGTTCCGACGGAGTTCGACAACCTGCTGGCGAAGCTGATAGTCTCCGGCAGGACCAGGAACGAGGTGCTCAACCGGTCGCAGGAGGCCTTGGACCGCTACACGGTCACCGGCATAAAGACCACGATCCCGTACCATCGCCTGGTGGTCCGGAACCCGGACTTCAGGGAAGGCAACTACAGCATCGATTACGTGAAGGACCACCTGCCGCAGGACCTGTTGAAGACCACGGAGTTCTCTTTGTTCGAGGGGATCGGCCGTTAAAGACGCGCTTCGGCCATGTCGGTGTACAGGGGACCGTCGGGCGTCAGCACGCTCTTCTTCAATTTGATCGAACCCACGGTGAAGGACCCGAACTGTTTGCCCTTCCCTTTGCTCAGGACATCGGAAAGGTCCACCCCGAACCCCTCCCTGACCCTGGCCAGGGTGAGATGGGGAGAGAACTCGTGCCGGTCCCGTCCGAAGCTCAGCAGGTCGCACCCGTCCTCCAGCCTGTTGGCGATGGCCTTGAGCGGGTCGGCGCCCTCCATCCCCACCCACAGCACCCTTGCGTTGCGCAACTGGGGAAACACGCCGGTGCCGACCAGCCTGACCTCGAATGGCGGCACGTCCTTGACCGCGTCCTTCATGACGTTCAACAGCTCCGGCACGCATCTTTCGTCGGTATCCCCCAGGAACTTGAGGGTGACGTGCATGTTGTCCGGGGAGACCGGTTTCAGGGCTCGCCCGAATTGCCGCAGACCGTCGATGGTGGCCCGCAGCGCATCGCCGCATTCCACATCGACGGCGATGAAACCCCTGAACATCATGGCCGGTCCAGCAATCCCTTGCATTCCTGTATCATGCTCTGGGCGTCGACAAGTTCCAGCACGTTCCCTTGAGACGTAGCGTTATCTATCACGAACGTTCGGGCATCCTTGAACCCCAGGCTGGCCCACATGGCAAGCTGGCGGTCCTTGATGTTGGCGTAGACCTCCTTGCCCTTGGCGTTCCCGCAGCTGACGAACGATATGGCCAACTTGTCCCCCTTGATCTTGGGCACGTACTTGCCGGGACCGTCCCCGAAGGAAAGCAGCGCGTACAATCGATCTATGAAGGCCCTGGTAATGGCGGTCTCCACCCCGAAGTACACGGGAGAGCCAAGCACCAGGGCGTCGGCCTCCCTGATCTTCCTGTACAAAGGCTGCATGTCGTCCTTGATGGCGCATGTTTGGTTTTTCTTGCAGAAGTAGCAGGCCTGGCAGTCCTTGATCCTGAGATCGTTCAGGTCGAAGTGGTCCAGGTCCACGCCGGCATGGTCCTTGGTGATCTCCCTGAGCAGCTTGGCGGTGTTGCCCACCTTATTGGGGCTCCCGTTGATGGATAGAATCCTCATGGTCCTCACTTAACGTGCGTGAGAGAGGCGGCATGGGATAAAAGGATTGACAGCCCACGCAATGCATGACGACCTGATAAGGTAAGAAATGCCGGCAGGGCCGGCCTTGGCGTTCAAAGGCTCAGATCAGGCCCTGGTCCATCATGGAGCTGGCCACCTTCACGAAGCCGGTGATGTTGGCCCCGACGACGTAGTTGCCGGGGCTGCCGTACTTCGCCGCGGCGCTGGCCGCGTTCTTGTGTATGTTGACCATGATCTGGTGCAGCTGGCGGTCCACCTCCTCCGCGGACCAGGAGATGCCTATGTGGTTCTGGCACATCTCCAGCCCTGACGTGGCGACGCCGCCGGCATTGGCCGCCTTGCCGGGAGCGAACAGCACTCCGTTCTCGATGAACATCTCCACCGCCTCAGGCGTGGATGGCATGTTGGCCCCTTCGGAAACGGCCATGACGCCATTGTCGAGCAGCATCTTGGCATCGTTCTTGTCCAGCTCGTTCTGGGTGGCGCACGGCATGGCGATATCGCACTTAGCCTTCCAGGGGCGCTCACCGGCCCAGTGCTCGCATCCGTACTTCTTGGCGTACTCGCTGATGCGGCCGCGCCTCACGTTCTTAAGGTCCATGATGAACTTCCACTTCTCCACGTCTATTCCCGCCGGATCGTAGATGGAACCGTCTGAGTCCGACAGCGTGACGACCTTCCCGCCCAGCTGAGTTACCTTCTGCACGGCGTACTGGGCCACGTTCCCGGAACCGGAAATGGCCACGGTCTTTCCGTTGAAGTCCGTTTTCTTGGTCTTGAGCATCTCCTCGCAGAAGTAGGAGCAGCCGTAGCCTGTGGCCTCCGGCCGTACCAGCGAGCCGCCCCAGTTTATGCCCTTGCCGGTGAGCACGGACTCGAAGCGGTTGGTGACCTTCTTGTACTGACCGAACAGGTAGCCTATCTCCCTGGCCCCCACCCCGATGTCCCCCGCCGGAACGTCGGTGTTCGGCCCGATGTGGCGGTAGAGCTCGTTCATGAAGCTGTGACAGAAGCGCATGACCTCCGCGTCGCTCTTGCCCTTGGGGTCAAAGTCCGCGCCGCCCTTGGCCCCGCCCATCGGCAGACCGGTGAGAGCGTTCTTGAACACCTGCTCGAAGCCCAGGAACTTGAGTATCCCGAGGTTCACCGAGGGGTGCAATCGTATCCCGCCCTTGTAGGGGCCTATGGCCCCGTTGAACTGCACGCGGAAGCCGCGGTTGACCTGGACCTCGCCATTGTCATCCATCCAGGTGACCCGGAACATTATTTGGCGGTCCGGTTCGACCATCCTTTCCAATATCTTCGCCTTCACGTACTCGGGGTGCTGCTTCAGCACAGGTTCCAGCGATTCGAACACCTCGTTCACTGCCTGGTGGAACTCCTTCTCACCAGGGTTCTTGGCTACGATCCTTTCCATCAGATCCTTGGTCAGCATGAAAATGCACTCCTGTGGAACGTCGAAATGCGACGATGGGTGGGCGAAGGAGGTCGTCTTATTTAATCTGTATTGAGAACTTAGGAAGATGGAAGCCAAAATTGCGATATTCATCTAATTTTCTGAAAAATACTGTACATTTGCTGGTTTTTTACAACGAAACCGGCATTCATCTGGTGGAAACGTTCAGCTTACGAACCATCGAGCATATGCATTAAATAATAAGGCCATCATCCAATCAAAGACGTCGTGGACGTGAGCCATCATGGTCCCTGAAAAAGAGCCGTTCGCCGTATCTCCGTGACGTCCGCGGGACGGAGCGAGCGCTGTCATCTGAACGAGGGGCCACCGGGGGATCATTGATGAAAGATAATTGCATCGCCGCCGTGAAGATAAACCAGGACCTGTGCAGCCGTTGCAAGGTCTGCTACTCCCTTTGTCCGTTCGAGGCAATCCGCGTTGTGCCGGAGGATGGGCGCATAGAGATCGACATTCAGAAGTGCCAGGTGTGCGGCATATGCTACAGCGCCTGCCCGGCATCGGCCATTGAGATGGCCTACTACGATTTCGACGGGCTGCTGGGCTACGTGCGCACCACCAACCCGGACGCCAAGACCCTGGTCATGATGTGCCGCGGCAACTCGCCCAGCAACGGCGAGGTAGAGGACATACTGGCCGATCACGGGCTGAGCACCAAGGACTACATCCCGATGCGCATACCCTGCGCCGGGCGAGTTCCGACCGACTTCATATTCAGGGCCTTGTCGTCCGGGATAAGGAACATCGTCTCCATACAGTGCCAGGACGGCTTCTGCCGCATGAAGGAGGGCACCCGCATAGAGACCAGGAGGATGCTGCTCGGCCAGGCGGTGATCAGGCAGTTCGGATATCCCGAGGACGCCCTGCGCGTCGTGAAGTATTCGCGCAAGGCGGTCTGGATCAACCACGACTGCGTAGGATGCGACAAGTGCGTGTTCGTATGCCCCTACGGAGCGATAACCGCCCAGCCGATATCCTCACCGAGGATAGACCCGGACAAGTGCGTGGGATGCGGCGCCTGCCAGATGGTGTGCCCGCACAACGCCATTCAAGTGAAAGGTTACGAGTTCTACTCGGTGCTGCGCTCCTACGAGGAGGCGGCCGAGCGCATGAGGAAGAGGGACAAGAGGCCGTCCATACTGGTGTTCAGCTGCCAGTGGTCCGAGTTCTCCGCCCTGGACGATCCGGAGAGCATGCTACGCGGCAGGAACGCCATGCTGCTGGAGGTCCCCTGCTTCAAGGGGCTGGACCCGGTGCACGTCATAAACGCCCTGCAGAAGGGTTTCGACGGGGTGATGGCCGTGGTCTGCGCCGAGGACGATTGCAAGCTGAAGAACGGCCGGGACAACGCGGAACGCCAGCTCGATGTTCTGCTGGGGGCGCTGAAGAGGCTCGGCCTCTCCGACCGTTTCGAGATGCACGAGATGTCCCCCCGCTGCGAGGGGGAGTTCAACGGGCTGTTCGAGGCGTTCTGCGACCGGATAGCGGCCATGCCTTCCAATGAGGCGCCAGGGAGCGTGAACTGAATGTACAGGATCGTCTCCAAGGAAAGGTTGGCATACAAGCACACCCTGTTCACCGTGGACGCCCCCGACGTGGCGGCCAAGGCCAAGGCGGGGCAGTTCCTCATCGTGATACCGAGGGAGGGAGGTGAGAGGGTGCCCCTGAGCATATGCGATTTCGACCGCGAGAGGGGGACCGTGTCATTCGCCTTCCACGAGGTCGGCAAGACCACGAAGGAGCTGGGAACGTTCAACGAGGGAGATGAGCTGTTCAACGTCACTGGACCGCTGGGGAACCCCTCCGAGATCAAGAGGTTCGGCAAGGTGCTGTGCGTGGGAGGCAGCATAATGATCGCCCCCGCGCTGCTGCAGGCCCGGGCCTTGAAGGAGGCGGGGAACGAGGTGGTGACCGTTCTGGCCTGCCGCAGCGAGGAGTTCCTCTTCAAGAGGGAGGAGGCGGAGAAGATCAGCGATCGCGTCTACGTGGCCTCGGACGATGGAACGGTGGGCGAAACGGGCCTGGACTTTCTGAAGGACCTCCTGGAAAAGGAGAGCTTCGACCGCTGCACGGTCATCGGCCCTGTGGTCATGATGAGGACGGTGAGCGAGATGACCAGGCCGTTCAACGTTCCGACCATAGTCTCCCTCACGCCGATCATGATCGACGGCATGGGGATGTGCGGGGTGTGCCGCGTGACCGTCGGCGACCAGATGCTGTTCGGCTGCGTGGACGGGCCGGAGTTCGACGGTCACATGACCAACTTCGACGAGCTCATAAACCGCCAGCGCAGCATGCTGCCAGAAGAACGCTTGAGCTCCCTGCTATGGGAGCAGAAAAGGGGGTGCCGCTGTGGAAGGAAATGAGCCCCGCCGGAAGAGGAACGACAGATCGCTGGATGAGGACATTCCCATGCCCCGGCAGGAGCCGAAGGACCGCGTCAAGAACTTCGACGAGGTCGCGCTGGGCTACACCGAGGAGATGGCGGTGGCCGAGGCGGAGCGCTGCCTCAAGTGCAAGAACCCCCAGTGCGTGAAGGGCTGCCCCGTGGAGGTCCCGATACCCCAGTTCATAGAATGCATAGCGAAGGGGAGGTACGAGGAGGGGATAGCGATCATCAAGTCCAAGAACGCCCTTCCCGCCGTATGCGGCCGGGTGTGCCCGCAGGAGCAGCAGTGCCAGAAGAACTGCATACGCGGCAAGAAAGGCGACCCGGTGAACATAGGGCGCCTGGAGAGGTTCCTGGCCGACTGGGAGAGGGAGCATGGCGTGAAGACGCCCTCCAGACCCCCGTCCACCGGAAAGAGGGTGGCCGTCATCGGCGCCGGGCCTTCCGGGCTGACCGTGGCCTCCGACCTCGCCAAGCTCGGCCACTCTGTGACGCTGTTCGAAGCGCTGCACGTTGCCGGAGGGGTGCTGATGTACGGCATTCCCGAGTTCCGCCTGCCCAAGAAGATCGTGCAGAAGGAGGTGGAATACGTCCAGAGCCTGGGAGTGGAGCTTCGCCTGGGGAACCTGATAGGGCGCATACACACCATCCCCGAGCTGATGGAGCAGGGTTACGACGCCATTTACATAGGGAGCGGGGCCGGGCTTCCCCAGTGGACCGGATGCCCCGGCGAGAACCTGGGCGGGATATACTCCGCCAACGAGTTCCTGATACGGGTGAACCTGATGAAGGCCTATGATTTCCCTGCGTCGGACACGCCCATACGCATCGGCAAGCACGTCGTCGTGATCGGCGGGGGGAACGTGGCCATGGACTGCGCCCGCATATCTATGAGGCTGGGCGCAACGGTATGCCTGAACTACCGGCGTTCAAGGAACGAGCTGCCCGCCAGGCGCGAGGAGATAGAGAACGCCGAGGAGGAGGGGCTGATATGCAAGTTCCTGAACGCCCCGGTGGAGTTCTACGGCGACGAGAAGGGCTGGGTGAAGGCCATGCGCGTGACCTGCATGGAGCTGTGCGAGCCCGATGAGAGGGGGCGCTGCCGCGTGAGGCCCGTGGAGAGCTCCGATTTCGATATGGAGACCGACACGGTCATAGTGGCCATAGGCCAGACGCCGAATCCGATCATACAGCGCACCACCGACGGGCTCAAGACCGACCCGAGGAACGGCACCATAATAGTGGACGAGGAGGGGCGCACGAACCTGGACGGGGTGTTCGCCGGGGGTGACGTGGCCACCGGAGCGGCGACCGTCATCAGCGCCATGGGCGCCGGCAAGAGGGCGGCCAAGGCCATGCACGATTACCTCGTTAACGGAAACAGGGGGGACCGCACATCGACAAACTGAAAGTGGCATTCTATTGGGCGGCCAGCTGCGGCGGCTGCGAGATAGCGGTCCTGGACATCAACGAGAGGATCCTGGACCTGGCGGAGCAGGTGGACATAGTGTTCTGGCCGGTGGCCTTGGACATCAAGTACAAGGACGTGGAGGCCTTCCCGGACGGTCACATAGACGTGACCTTCTTCAACGGTTCCGTGAGGAACTCGGAGCAGGAGCACATGGCCAAGTTATTGAGGGTTAAGAGCAAGACCCTGATCGCCTTCGGGGCCTGCGCCTGCGAGGGGTCCATACCGGGACTGGCCAACCTGCACGACGCCAAGGAGATACTGAACCACGTGTACATGGAGCTGGGGGACGGGGCTCGGAACGGCTCGTCGATACCTCGGCCGGATTCTGAGGTGAAGGAGGGCACACTACACATACCGGTGTTCTACGACACCGTGAAAACGCTGGACCAGACCGTGGATGTGGACTACTACGTCCCGGGATGCCCGCCGCCGGTGGACCTCATAAACAACGCCCTGGACCTGATAATAAAGGGCGACCTGCCCCCCAAGGGTTCCGTGCTGGCACCCTTGCTTGCCGTTTGCGCGGAGTGCCCGCGCAAGCGCGAGAACAAGAAGATAACCGCCATACACCGCGTGTATGACATCGTTCCCGACCCGGAGCGCTGCCTCATGGAGCAGGGTATCATATGCATGGGCATGGCCACCAGGGGCGGATGCGGGGCGCGCTGCCTCAAGGTCGGCATGCCCTGCACCGGTTGCGGCGGGGCGCTGCCGAACCAGTCCGACATAGGAACGGGAATGATGACCGCCCTGGCCTCCATACTGAACCTGGACAAGGACCCGGGAACGTACACGGACGAGGAGGTGGTGGACCTCATCTCCCAGATCAAGGATCCCGCGGGCATATTCTACATGTACGGGCTGCCCGCCTCGATACTCAGAAGGAAGGTGATGAAGCAATGAAGGAGATAATCATAGATCCGATCACCAGACTGGAAGGTCACGGAAGCATATCCATATTCCTGAACGACCAGGGAGAGGTGGAGAACGCCTATCTCAAGATACCGGAGCTCAGGGGTTTCGAGTCCTTCTGCGTCGGCCGGCCTGCGGAGCTTATGCCCCAGCTCACCACCCGCATCTGCGGGGTTTGCCCGGTGGCGCACCATCACGCCTCGGTCAAGGCTCTGGACGCTGCGTTCCACGTGGAACCCACGTCCGCCGCCAAGAAGCTGCGCGAGCTGCAGTACATGGGCTACATCGCCTACGACCACATCCTGCACTTCTATTACCTGGGAGGGCCGGACTTCATAGTCGGCCCTGACGCGCCCCCGGAGAAGAGGAACATACTCGGCGTCATAGAGAAGGCGGGCATGGACGTGGCCAAGGACGTCATAAAGCACAGGGCGTACGGGCAGAGGATCACGGAGATCATCGGCGGGAAGGCCACGCACCCGGTCAACGGCCTGCCCGGAGGGGTGAGCAAGGCCCTGAGCGAGGAGTTCCGAAAGGAGATACTGGCGATGTCCGAGTCGATGGTGAGGTTCGCCCAGTTCTCACTGGGAGCCTTCCACGACATCGTGCTTGGCAATCCTGATTACGTCGATCTCATCAAGAGCGACATGTACACGCAGCGCACGTACTACATGGGAACGGTGGACCAACGGAACATGGTGAACATGTACGACGGCAAGGTGCGCGTGGTGGACCCCTCCGGCAAGGAGTACCTGAAGTTCGACGCAAAGGACTACGCCGAGCATATCGAGGAGCGCTCGGAGGAGTGGACCTACTCCAAGCTGCCGTTCCTGAGGAGCATCGGCTGGAAGGGCTTCGTCGACGGGCCGGAGAACGGCGCCTATCGCGTCGGGCCGCTGGGAAGGCTCAATGCCGCGGACGGCATGACCACTCCCCTGGCCAACAAGGAGTACCAGGAGATGTACTCCATGCTGGGCAAGCCGGCGCACGGAACCCTGGTGTTCCACTGGGCCCGGTTGATCGAGCTGCTGTACGTGGCCGAGAGGGCCGTGGAACTGGCCAACGATCCCGAGATCACCTCCACGGACATACGGAACAGGCCGGGAGAGCCGGGGAACGGCATCGGGATAGTGGAGGCGGCCCGCGGGACGCTGATACACGATTACCAGCTTGACAAGGACGCCCTGATGAAGAGCGTGAACATGATCGTGGCCACGACCAACAACTACCCGTCCATATGCATGAGCGTGCGCGATGCCGCCAAGGGGCTCATACACGACGGCAAGGTGGACGAGGCCATACTCAACAAGGTGGAGATGGCCTTCCGGGCCTACGACCCGTGCTTCGGCTGCGCCACCCACTTCGCCGTGGGGCAGATGCCCCTGGACGTGAGGGTGTACGATTGCCAACGGAAGCTGGCGCATCACCTGAGCCGATGATGCCCTTGGAACATCGCGGGCGATCCGGATGAATGGACCTAAGGAGCATGGCCTGACGCTCGACGAGGAGCTGAAGGCTTGGCTGTCCGGCGCCAGCAAGGTCGTTGTGGCGGGCATAGGCAACCCCATACGCCAGGACGACCACGTCGGGGTGAAGGTGGCGGAAGGCCTTCAGGGAAGGGTGTCCGGGAACGTGCACCTGATCGAGTGCGAGACGGTGCCGGAAAGCTTCGTGGACGAGATCGTTGAGGTTCGACCCACCCATGTGCTGCTGGTGGACGCCGCCCTGCTGGGATCGCCACCCGGTTCCGCGCATCTCTACGATGCGGAGGAGGTGGTGGGCCACACCAGCATGTCCACACACACCCTTCCGCTAAGGGTCTTCTGCGAGTACGTGTTCATGCTGACAGGGGCGAGCATAGCCCTGCTGCTGATCGAGCCCCTGATCACCGATTTCGGGGAGGGCATGTCGCCAGTGCTTCGGTCGGCCGCGGACAGGGTCGTAGACACGCTGTCGGCCCGACTTCCCTGAGCGGCGGATGCCATTGGGGAACAAAAACTTGAAAACCGGGAAGTTAAGGGGTTTGTAGGGCGATCCGTGATCACCTGCGATCTACTTGGAGAGCGCGTTGTTGGGGCACTCGTCGATGCAGGTGCCGCAATCCGTGCACTTGCTGGCGTCGACGATGGCGACATCGTCGACAGTAATGGCCCCGTTGGGGCAGGCATCCTCGCAAAGTCCGCAACCTACACACTCGTCCACGTTAACCTTTACAACCATGGTAAAGCACCTATGAGGGGGTGGAAGAAAAGTGAGGGTATTTATTATTTACTTAATCTGGATAGCACATCATCTAACGATGAGGACGGATGTGTTGGCCCGTTTGGAAAGGGACGATGAGACGCTCCCGATGAGAACGCCCCTGGCGGCCCCCATGCCCCTGCTGCCTGTCACGATCATGTCGGGCCTGAACGTCTCGGCGAACTCCAATATCTTGGTCACCGGCGGGCCGTGAAGCAGGTGGGCCGTGGCCTCCACCCCTTCGGACGTGAGTATCTCCAGGGATTCCTGGAGCACCTTCTTGGCCTGCACCTCCATCTCCTCTGTGTCCGCCTCGGCCATAAGGGAGGCGAACTCCCTTACCTCCACTACGCAGACCACGGCTATCTTGTAGGACGGGGAGGAAAGCGCCAGCAGGGCCGCCTTGCGCAAGGCCTTCTCCCCGTGCACCGAACCGTCCACCGCCACCAGCAACCTCAGCTGTTCCGCCTCCATGGATCGAACCACCTCTGGGCCGCTAGCGTCGGCGCCAACGCCCCTATGATTATCGTTCCCACCAATATTGAGAATTGCGCCGTGTCGATCAGCCCCTGCCCGATCCCGAACTGCAGGAAGACCATTCCGAAGGTCAGCGATGTGGACATCAGCAGGGCTATGTACACGCGGTCCCCGCGCAGCGAGGCGCTGACCGCAGGCAGCACGAAGAGCATCTTCAGCAGCACGCGCCCGAGACCTAGTACGACGATCAGCCCCGCCCCGGCCAGCAGCGCCTCCATGGACACGTTCGAACCGGCGGCCAGGAAGAACAGAGATACCATGAAACCCAGGAAGACGGTGCGAACCTTGGACCAGGCCTCCTTCCTCTCGCCGAGGGAGCGGGACATGGCGAACCCCAGGAGATACGCGGGCAGCACGGCCGCCACGCCGGCCACGGAGGCCAGGCCGGCAAGCAGCAGCAGGGGGAGCAGCACGAGCTTCACCTCCGGCTCCCCGGGGCGGCCCCTGAAGCGGTCCAGTACCTTACCGGAGTAGCGATAGGCCAGGGGGACCAGCAGAAGCAGGGCCGCCAGCAGAAGCAGCACCTCCAGGCCAGGAGGGGCGAACAACACCGCCAGGGCGACGGAGGCGGCCAGATTGGTGAGGAAGCAGGCCGCGAGCACCACGGAACCCACGTCCGTCCGGGCCCGCCCGCCCTCGATCAGCACCACGTAGACTATGGCCACGGAGGTCTCCGACAGGGCCACCCCGGCCAGCAGCGACGCGTCCCATTGCCAACCGGCCAGGTGATGTAGGGAAACGGGCACCGTGAGGAATATGGACAGGAAGGACGCCAGGGCGAGGGGGGCGCTGCTCCTCCACTGCCTTCGCACCCGCCCCACCTCCATCTCCGTTCCGGCCAGGAAGGTCAGGCCTATGCCCCCGAGAGCGGCAAGGAAGGAGAACCAGCCTATTTCCGAGGAGCGCAGGCCCAGGGCCTGACCGACCGCCAGTCCCAGAAGTATCTCGAATATCGCCGCGGACAGCCCGAATCGGGACGCTATCAGCTGGGCGCCCACTGCCAGGGACAGCAGCAATGCCAAGGTCAGGAGGTCGTTCACTTCCGCACTTCCCTCCGCCGTATGTGTAACTACAATTTGGTCTTTATCACCATGCGGTTGATATATCGTCAGGATGATGATGATGGCATGCGTTACCTCTCCGGCCTGGTGCTCGGCCAGAACGGTTTCTTCCCGGGTCATGTGGGCATCGAGGACGGGGTGATAGCGGAGATAGGGCGCGGCAAGAGGGGCAGCGCCCACGCCCGCGGCCTCATCGTTCCCACGTTCGTGAACGGGCACACCCACATCGCCGATTACATCGTGCCGGTCGACCCGTCCCTGAGCCTGGAGGAGCTGGTCGCCCCGCCAAGGGGGTTGAAGCACCGCGTTCTCGAGCAGGCGTCCCCGGACGACGTCATGCGCGGCATGCTGTCCATGAAGCGCTTCATGGCCCGGAGGGGCGTCTCCCACTTCCTGGATTTCCGGGAAGGTGGTTATGACGGCTCCGATTACCTGCGCCGGCTGGACGGGGAGGGCGCCGACCCGGTCATCATGGGGCGGCCGAAGATGCTGGAGTTCTGCCGGTCCGGTACCCGCAAGCTGCTGAAGGTGGCCGACGGCATAGCCGTCTCCTCCATATCCGACTGGGAGTACCCGGAGCTGCAGAAGCTGGCCAAGGAGGTGCGCGATCAGGGGAGGCCGTTCGCCATACACGCCTCCGAACGGGTGAGGGAGGACATCGACAAGGTGCTGGACCTGAGACCGTCGTACATCGTTCACATGACGGAGGCGACCGACGACGACATGAGCAAGGTCTCCCAGGCCGGCGTTCCCGTGGTCGCCTGCCCGCGCTCCAATATGTTCTTCGGGAAAATACCGCCGCTAGCGCGTATGCTGGAGAACGGATTGACGGTCGCTCTGGGCACGGACAACGCCATGATATGCCTGCCAGACATGCTGGCTGAGATGGAGTTCGCCGCCCGCGTGCTACGCTCACAGGGCAGGAACGGCGCGGTGGAGGCCCTGGATATGGCCATGAACGGGAGAAAATTATTAAATCGCCAGGAAGCGTTTAGTATAGAACCGGGAGCACGCTGCGAGCTGATGGTGCTCAGGCAGCGGGGCGGCGACCCTGTCACCGACCTCGTGTTGCGCAGCGCCGCTGACGCACCTGAGCTGGTATGCATAGGTAAGAATTGCTGGAGATGATCACATGGTTCTGTTCAAGAAGATACTGGTCCCGACCGACGGGAGCGAATATACCAAGGCCGCCGTGAGCATGGGATTGGAGATGGCCAAGGCGACCGGGGCTGAGGTCACCGCGCTATACGTGGTAGACCAGACCTCGTTCATCAATTTCCCCATGGACTCCACCATCGTGAGCGTTTACACGCTTCTCGAGAAGGAGGGAGAGGAGGCCATGGAATACGTTAGGAAGGAGGCCGAGCAACTGGGCGTCAAGGTGTCCGTTCGGATCGAGGAGGGTTCCCCCTCAAGGAAGATAGTCGAGCTTTCCGCGGAGCATGACCTGGTGGTCATGGGGACCCTGGGGAGGACCGGTTTCTCGAAGCTGTTGCTGGGAAGCGTGGCCGAGAGAGTGGTGCGCTTCGCAAAATGCCCCGTGCTGGTCGTAAGGTCCCCGGGGGAGGAAAACTAGATGGCCACGGTCGGGGACGTGATGACGTCCAATCCGATTGTCGCCCAGGTACCGGGGTCCCGCCAGGAGGTGCTCAAGATAATGGTGCAGCACAACCTGACCGGGCTTCCCGTAGTGCGCAGGAACGATGGGGCCTTGGCGGGGATGATCACCCGCGAGGACATATTCGAGCGCCCGGATGAGGAGCAGGCCGCCATGATCATGCAGAGGGACCACCCCACCATATCCCCCAGGGATTCCGTGGAGGATGCCGCCAAGATCCTGGTGGAGGGGACCATGCGCCACCTGCCAGTGGTGGAGGGTAAGCGGCTGGTCGGCATATTGACGCCCACGGACCTGCTGTGCATTGTCGAGAAGAGGAACATCGACGTGCCTGTGGAGGACGTGATCCGCTCGCCATGCGTTCCCATCTATCAGGAGGCGCCGCTGGCCGTGGCCAACATCACGCTCAAGGTCTCAAGGTCGTCCGCCCTGCCTGTGCTGGACGAGCAGGGACGCCTCACCGGGATTGTCACCGACCGCGACATATTCAACAAGAGCTACGTGGAAGGCGCGGACGCCGCCACGGCCATGGGCATGTCCGAGGACGAGGAGCACCTGTCATGGGAAGGCCTGCGAAACGTCATCAAGCTGTGGTACGAGGTCTCCAAGATCGAGCTTCCGGGACTGCCTATAAAGGAGATCATGGTGCGAGACCCCATCACCGTGTTCAAGAAGACCGCCATCTCCGAGGCGGCGCGCATAATGCGCAAGAACGATTTCGGCCAGCTTCCCGTCCGAGACAACCGGGACCGGCTGCTGGCCATGATATACGACCACGACATAATCTCCGTGCTGATAAAGGAGTAATGAACCAGATGAAGGAGGTCAGCTCCGGGGAGATGCTCTCCCTATGCAAGAGACGTGGGTTCATCTACCCCGCTTACGAGATATATGGTGGCATAGCCGGGCTATACGACTACGGCCCGCTGGGTACGGCGCTTAAGGGAAACATCGCCGACCTGTGGCGAAGGATATACGCCCTGCAGGAGGGCTTCGTGGAGATAGACGGGGACAGCGTGGGGCCGGAGGCGGTGTTCAAGGCCTCCGGGCACGTGGACAACTTCGCCGACCTCTCCGTGACGTGCAAGGAATGCGGAGAGTCTTTCCGCGCGGACCACCTGGCGAAGGGGCTGCACCCCAACCCTGATTCCCTTTCCGCGGAGGACCTGCAGAGGCTTCTCCGGGACAACGGCGTCAAGTGCCCCTGCGGGGGCGAGTTCGCCGACGTGGAAGAGTTCAACCTGATGTTCAAGACCAGGATAGGACCGGGAGGAGGCCGCACCGGTTACCTGCGCCCCGAAACGGCGCAGTCCATATTCGTCAATTACGTGAACCTTTACCGCCACTGCCGCGAGAGGCTGCCCTTCGGCTGCATACAGGTCGGCAGGGGATACCGCAATGAGATCTCCCCCCGGCAGGGCGTCATACGCCTGAGGGAGTTCAACATGATGGAGGCCGAGCTTTTCGTCGATCCGGAGGACAAGACCTGGCCCCGCTACATGGACGTCCGGGACAGGAAGGTCAGATTGGTGCCGAACACCGATGAGAAGGAGGTGGAGATGACCTTGGGCGAGGCCGTGGACAGCGGCATCATAGGCAACGAGACCCTGGGGTACTTCATATGGGTGACCTATGATTTCCTGACCTCCGCCGGGATAGACCCCCAGAGGCTGCGCTTCCGGCAGCATCTCAAGACCGAGATGGCGCATTACGCCGCGGACTGCTGGGACGCCGAGACCCTCATAAGCTTCGGCTGGACGGAGATAGTGGGCATAGCCGATCGCGGCTGCTGGGACCTGTCCCAGCACATTAAGCATTCCAAGGCCGACCTGACCGCGTTCAAAAGGTTCGACGAGCCCAGGGACGTGGAGAGGGACGCCGTCAAGCCGAAGTTCGGAGCCCTGGGCCCGCGCTTCAAGGGAGCGGCCGGCGACATCAAGAAGCAGCTGGAGTCCATGGACGCCTCCGCCGTGCACGATGGTCTGGTGACCGTCACGGTGAACGGAGAACCGGTGGACCTGGACACCGCGTACTACGAGGTGGTGCGGGTGAAGGAGAAGGTGAACGGCGTGCGCGTCGTTCCCCATGTGATAGAGCCGTCACACGGTTTGGACCGCATACTGTACAGCTGCCTGGAGCACGCGTACACCGAAAAGGAGGACGGTTACGTCACCCTGCGGTTGAAACCAGCGGTGGCCCCCATCAAGGTGGGGGTGTTCCCCCTGATGGCCAAGGACGGCATGGCGGAGGTCGCCAAGGCCTTGGACATGGCCTTGCGCGAGGAGGGCATCGTCACCTATTACGACGATTCCGGGTCCATCGGCCGGCGCTATGCCAGGATGGACGAGGCGGGCACGCCCTGGTGCGTCACCGTGGACTATGACACGCTGGAAAAGGGCGACGTTACAGTGCGCGAGCGCGACACCGCCGAGCAGAAGCGCATATCGGCGGATGACGTCGTCACCTGGGTGAGGGACCGCCTCAGACGCAAACTATCATACTGAAACAAAACCCTATGACATATGGAAGGTGAGCCAAAATGGTAGGAGAAAGCATCGAGGGATTGAAAAAAAGGGAACTGCTCAGGTCCCTGATCGACGGTAACAAGGTCGATGGCCTGATGCGCAAGAAGTTCGAGACCGTAGACCCGGAGATGGGCCTCTCCGATGTTGTGGCCAAGATGAAGGCGTCCGACCTGCACGAGATACCGGTCGTGGAGGGCAAGAAGCTGCTTGGCGTCGTGAGCTA
The DNA here is from genome assembly GCA_012729095.1 of Methanobacteriota archaeon. Taxonomy (GTDB): domain Archaea; phylum Thermoplasmatota; class Thermoplasmata; order Methanomassiliicoccales; family UBA472; genus UBA472. Next base: position 34,259 of record JAAYDU010000046.1, read on the forward strand.
TGGGACGGTGATCAGGAAGAAGAACCTGGTAGTGGGCACCAAGGCCAAGACCATGGTCGAGGTCACTCCCGAGATAACGTTGGAAACGCCGATAACGGAGATAGCGGAGCATTTCCTTTCCTCCGGATACAGGCATCTGCCGGTGACCAAGGGGAAGTCCATACAGGGCATAATAACCAGGGCCGGCGTGCTGTCCGTGCTCCCCAAGCTCAAGGACATCAAGTCCCTGAAGGTGGGGGAGATAATGAGCGAGGGGGCCCGCTCGGTGCACGAGAAGGACCTCATCAAGAACGCCATGGCCCTGATGCGCGACCTGGAGGTTCGCACCGTGCCGGTGGTTAACGATTACGACCATCTCGTGGGCATAATAGGCATCAAGGACATCGTGCAGTACTCCTGGAGCGGCGCGGGCACCAGGAACCAGGGGCGGGGCGACCTGTACCCCAACAAGAGCCCGGTGGAGCTGGAGGTGCGCTCGATAATGCACGATGACCCGGTCACCATGAAGACGACGGACCCGCTGACCACTGCCATCGATACCATGATCGAGAGGAACATATCAACCATTCCAGTGGTGACCGGGGAGCGCATGGTCGGGGTCATCACCAAGTACGACATCCTGGAGCTGGTGGCGTCCGTGCGCAACAGGGACATGGTGTACACCCAGATATCGGGACTGGAGGAGGAGGACCGGCTTTCCCTGGACATCATGGAGAGAGAGGTTCAGTCCGGCCTGGCCAAGATAGCCAAGTTCACCCGGCCCCTGCTGTTCAACCTGCACGTGAGCAAGTACAACAACACCGGGAACAGCGCCAAGTACTCCCTGACCGGCAGGCTCAGCACGGAGGGCTCCCATTACATGGCCAAGGCCGTGGACTGGTCCCTGGGGCAGGCGACCATCGAGCTTATGGACAACCTGGACCGCATAGTCAAGGAGAGGAAGGAGCACAACCAGGAAGTGCGGATCAAGAAGAACCGGCACGAGAGGGTCTGAGGCGCTCAGCAATCTTTTTTAAACCTCTTCCCATTCCCTTTCCAGTCCATGGCGCAATACGAGGCTATCCAGACCGAGAGGAAATGGCAGAAGCGGTGGAAGGACTGGGAACTGTACAAGTTCGACCGGGGTTCGGACGCTCCTGTCTACTCTGTCGACAATCCCCCCCGCTACGCCTCCGGCTCCCTGCACCTGGGACATGCTACCGGTTACTCGCTCATAGATTTCGCCGCCCGCTATCACAGGCAGCGCGGCTACAACGTGATGTTCCCGCTGTGCTTTGACGTGAACGGAACTCCCGTCGAAGTTAGGGTGGAGAAGAAGTTCGGCATCAACAAGTACTCCGTGCCAAGGCAGGAGTACATCAAGATGTGCGAGGAGTACGCCAACTCTTTCATAGAGTCCATGAAGCAGCAGTTCGAGATACTGGGGGAGAGCATGGACCCCTCGGTGTACTACCAGACGGACGCCCCTTACTATCGCCGCATAACGCAGATCTCCTTCCTGAAGATGCTGGAGAAGGGGCTGGCGTACAAGGGAGAGTACCCGGTGAACTGGTGCCCCCGGTGCATCACGGCGCTGGCGGACGCTGAGGTGGAATACGACGAGAACGTCACCAAGCTCAACTACGTGAAGTTCTTCCTGGCCGATGGAACGGGACATATCATCATCGCCACGACCCGCCCCGAGCTCATATGCACCTGCCAGACGATAGCCGTGCACCCCAACGACGAGAGGTACAAGGACCTGGTGGGAAAGGACATCATCACCCCTGTCTTCGGAAAGAAGGTCAAGGTCATATCGGACGAGAAGGTGGACCCGGCCTTCGGTTCCGGCATCGTGATGATATGCACCATCGGGGACAAGACCGACCTGGAATGGGTGATGAAGTACAAGCTGCCCCTGGAGAAGGGGCTGGACGAGGAAGGGCGCATGACGGCGCTGGCCGGACCTTACGAGGGCATGCCGGTAAAGGACGCTCGCGCGAAGATAATCGAGGACCTGCTGGCCCAGGGCATCATCACCAGGCAGGAGGACCAGCAGCAGAACCGCTCCATATGCTGGAGGTGCCACACCCCCATAGAGTTCCTGCAGGTCAAGCAGTGGTTCATCAGGACCATGGACTTCAAGAAGGAAGTGCTTGCGAAGGCGGACGAGATAGAGTGGTTCCCCGAGTTCATGAAGGTGCGGCTACAGGATTGGGTGAACTCCCTGCAGTGGGATTGGGTCGTTTCGCGTCAGCGCTACTTCGCCACCCCGATACCGGTGTGGGAGTGCCAGGACTGCGGTTACGTGCTGCCGGCCAAGGAGAAGGACTGTTACATAGATCCCACGATAACCAAGCCGTACGAGGACAGGTGCCCGAAGTGCGGCGGCGAGCTGAAGGGGTGCGAGGACGTGTTCGACACCTGGATGGATTCTTCGGTATCCCCGCTATACAACACCTTCTGGCAGCGGGACGAGGAGCTGTTCAAGAAGCTTTACCCGATGTCATTGAGGCCCCAGTCCCATGACATCATCCGGACCTGGGCGTTCTATACGATCCTAAGGGAACATCTGCTGACCGGAAAGCGCCCCTGGGACCACATCATGATACACGGGTTCATCATGGCCCCGGATGGCACGCCGATGCACACCTCGCTCGGGAACGTGATAGACCCCATGCCGCTCCTGCAGACCTACGGTACGGACGCCCTGCGCTACTACGCCTGCACCTGCTCGCTGGGAGAGGACCACGCCTTCCGGGAGAGGGACGTCGTTCACGGCAAGAAGCTGTGCACGAAGATCTGGAACCTGGGCAAGCTCATCGAGATGACCGTTGCGGAGAAACCGGAGAGGGTTCGGTTGAAGCCGATCGACCGGTGGATCATGTCCCACTACACGAAGGTGCTGAAGACCGTTACGGAGCACATGGATTCGTATAACTTCGACAAAGCGATGCGCGAGGTGGAGAACTTCGCCTGGAAGGAGTTCGCCGACCATTACGTGGAGATGATAAAGCACCGCACCCGTGGCGACGACAGGTCCGTAAAGTACACGCTGTACACGGTCTACCTTGGCATACTGAAGATGATGGCGCCCATGCTTCCTCACGTGACGGAGGACGCCTACCAGGCCTTCGCCGATATGGACGGGGCGAGGTCCATCCATGTCAGCAAGTGGCCGGAGCCGGAGCGCATCGACGAGGATGCCGAAAGGAAGGGAGACCTGGCCAAGGAGGTCATAGCGTCCGTTCGGACATGGAAGGCGGAGAAGAAGTACCCGCTGAACAAGGAGCTGGCGAGGGTGGAGATCGTGGGCAAGGACGCCTACCTGCTCAGGGGATACGAGGACGACATCGCGCAGACCGTTAGGGCGAGCGTGCTGGAACTGCTGGAGGAAGCACACCTGGACAGCCATCCGGCGGTGATCAGGCCGGTGCACTCCAAGCTAGGTCCGCTGTTCAAGAACTACGCCAAGGAGATAGTCGGGCAGCTGGTTACCATGGACCCCGCCGAGGCGCGGACGCTTTTGGAGAAGGACGGCATAGACCTGCTGATGAACGACGGGCGGAAGGTACGCGTAACCAGCGACCTGGTGGAGGTCGTCTGCGAGCTGCAGTACCAGGGCAAGGCCGTGGACACCTTGCAGGTCGGGGACCTGCTGCTGGTAATAGAGGCTTAAGGCGATAGAAAAGAAAGGGGTTTGGGGGGCGTTCAGCTCAGACGTCCACCCACTGCATCTCCTCCTTCCTCTGCTGGCTGGCCTGCTGACCCGGGCTGGCTTGGCCCTTGGCGGCAAACCTCAGCATCGCGGCGACCAGTAGCAGGGCGCCTGTTCCAAGTAGCATGTATCCACCGATGCCCAGCCCCCAGCGCACGTCGGCGTCCTCTCCCATGTCGTTCAGGTACAACGTCTCTCCGCCGCTGAAAGGCGATGCTGATACCGAATCGAAGATCAGCTTGGCGTCGTCGACCCCGGCGACCTCCTCGGGGAAGTAGACGTAGATCGATGACAGGGAGGCGATGACCGCCAGTATGATGAATACCGGAAGCATCATCAGGATGCCGCGGGTGAGAAGTTTCAGTGCGATCTTCCTGTCGCTGACACCTATTGTGCCGACGACAAGGAATATGAGAGGCGTGAGCAGGATGACGCTCAGCGGTATCGGCAACGCGGTCAACTGTACCAGGCCGGCGCCTGCGTCGAGCGTGTTGACCCGCAGCCCCTGCGCCCCGTCGATGACCAGGATGTCCTGGAACCCTTCCGTGGTCAGAGTGGTTGAGTCTATGTTGAGCGATACGACGTAGTAGGGCAGGAACACCGACACGGCGCCGATGACTATGGCCGCTATCGCCAGCACGTTCGCCGCCGCCCGCAGTTTGTTGCCCTTGAGATCGATAAGGCCGAAGAAGGGCTTGTGCACCTTGCCCTGCTTCCACCGGCGGTAGATGCGGTAGGCGAGCAATGCGACGAGGATGGCGATGATCGCTATGTATATCCAGAGGAAGTTGGCGAACAGCCATTCCGCCGGTAGCAGGTCTGTGTTGAGCTCGGAGACGCTGTCGCTCCAGTATATCCCGTTCCACATGTCCCCGTCCTGACGGTACATGGGCCCTTGCGGCCCTGCTTGCCCTATAAGCGAATCCCCGCCCTCGTTGCTCCCCCAGCGGCCCATGAAGTTCAGCCAGGTCTCGCTCCCGGTGAGCATGATGATCGAGTAATCGTCAGAAGTGAGCTTCCTATCGTCTCCGCATTCGTCGTTGGCCAGACCAAGGGCGCCGGAGTAGGAACGGTAGTAGTTGGCGTGGCTGCCCCTCGCCACGTACACCTTGTAATGGTCGCCATCCGTTTCCACGTCGGACCAGTCGGCGTTAACGCCGCTCTCGTGCTGGCTGAAGGTGGTGCTTACCGGTTCGAGAGATGGATCAAGAACGACCTGGGTCATCTCCCAGTCCCCCTCGTGACGGTTGAGGTTGCCGTCGTTGAAGTAATAGAAGGTCCAGTACTGCAGGATGGTGTTGGCGCCCGAATACTGAACGCGGCAGTAGACCGAATATCCAAGCGTCTCCAGGTTCTCCTTGTAGTGATCGACTATCCCATCGTCTTCGTTGGTCCCCAACCGGTTGTCTAGATAGTGCGCGGTGCTGAAGTAGGTTAGATCGGACGAGGTGACGCTTCCGTCGACCAGAACGTGCGACGAGCCCATCGTCATGTTCAGGTCGCAAAGCGTGACATATGTCTCGATATCGACCGGGTACAGTTCCTCATCGCCATGGAAGTAGTACTGGGGAGCGAAGCGCTCGGCCACGGCCGCTTCCTCGGAGGGCGTCAAAGCACCCTGGATTCCCGCGGGGATGATCAAAGCGCTCAGGCCCAAGACCATGAAGACGAACAACGCTATCGCTTTCAGGTAGGGGGGAGCGAGTGGAAAACGCATGGACAAGCATTTATCGATAGGCTTATCAATTTTTCCGGGAAGAGCGGACCATCTCAATTGTGCGAGCGGGAACGGCGGCCAATGGACCGTGAAAGGAACATATGGCCATGTAGGTAACCTTTAAATCCAATTACTCAATATCGAGAAAAGCACGCGGGCGTAGTGTAGCTGGTTATCACTTGAGCTTGCCAAGCTCATAACTCGGGTTCAAATCCCGGCGCCCGCACTTTTCTCATTTTTACGGAAACGAAAAAATTTCTTGTTGTTCCTGAATGAATATTTATTGTAAACAACATCGTGTTGTAACAACTTATCAAATTTACTTTTGTGAATCTTATCGAATATAAAAAGCGCGATAGATCTATAGATCTCGACATCAAATACAGTTTAATGTTTCAATTACAGGATGTTCCATTAATCCTGACCTTGACACGTAGCCTGGTCGGTTCTTGGTCGAAATATTGATGGTTTCAATGCTGGACATAGAAATGTCCAGCGAATTAGGTAGAAATTAAAAGAGTCCTCAACCTTTCATGAAAGTTTGTGCAAATCCAGTCAAAGCTGAGGACGACTCAGCTTACGCCGAATGACAATAAATCGTTTTCTGTCGGCACCGC
>JAAYDU010000047.1 GCA_012729095.1 Methanobacteriota archaeon
CCGGCGATGAACGACGGCGCGTCGATGATCATCTACAACAATTACATCTACATCATCCGTCCGACCACTGGCACGACCGATCCGAACGATAGGGCCTTCATCAGGGCGAATCTCGATGGCACGGGCTTGACAAATCTGGCCACCAACAATCCCTTCGGAACCGTCATCGGTCCCGGGGCGTCCCTGACCCATGGGCAGGGCCTAAAACTGCTGGCCACCAAGGGGAACGGCGATCGAGGGCTGTTCGAATACAACATCGCCACGAACAGATGGGCGAGGCTAGGGAACGTTCCCAACAGCCCGAAGGGCGGACTTCGGACCGGTTCCGATCTGTCCTATGATAACACCCACCCGTTCCTGACCTACGGCGGCGATCGTCAGGCCATGGTGATGTTCGATTCGAACACCCTCGGCTTCATCACCAAGGCCAATGTCCCCGTGCCGGTCGGTGCGGGTGGCAACCTGCTGTACGTTTCCTTTACCGGTGGAGGGTATTCCAGCTACGGTCATCTGGAATCCCGGGTGTTCGACACCGGTCTTCTCGGCGCGGTGTACGATTCACTGTTCACCGACCACACCGCGCCAACCGGAACAAGCATCATCTTCAAGGTCAGAGCAAACGACAGCCGCTTCTGGATACCCGCCCCCAACGATCCCAACAACTACACCGGGGGAAATGGTACCTGGGACCTCAGCGGGGAATGGACCACGGTCACCGGCAACGACATAAGCTTCATCGTCGGGCAGTACGTGCAATGGCGGGTGGAGATGACATCCACCGGTTCTGTCACGCCAGTTCTGAGCGAGATCCGGCTCTACTACAGGGGGTTCTGAGATGACCGGTTCCATGTTCAGTACCGCCCGGTCGCTGATGGCGCTCGTGCTCGTGGTTTCCATGCTGGCCCCGCTCCTGGCGATGTCCGTCCCGGTCTCCGCCGAGCCCGAGGTAATGGACCTGGTCATCGGAGGGTCGGGAAGCGAACCCTGGGCGATATCGAACATCGCCCCCGGCGATAACGGTACGGAAGTGCTTGAGCTGAGGAACGCCGGAAGCATTGACGGATACGTGACCATCTGGTTCAGCGACATCGTGGGAACGGACGGCGGAACGGACGGGGCGAACCTTTCCGATCACTTCCTTCTAACGCCTCTTTCGGAAGGTCTCCACAGCGATCTGGGCTTCCCTGCCACGTTCGATTCCCTGCCCCGTTCGGTGTTGGACCGCGCCATAGTCATAGGGCCATTGGCGGCCGGGACCTCGGTCGACCTGACCTGGGCCTGGGAGTTCTTTGACAACGGCGTGCAGCAGAACGATGCGCAGGGCGACGGGCTCAGTTTCACCATCAACTATCTTATGACCGCTACCGGCCCTGGGGACCACGCGTCCTGGCTGGCCATCGACGTTCTTGGCGAGGTCACCATGGTGGCGATAAACTCCACTGGCCACGTCCAGGCACCCTGCCAGGCCGCCGGTCCCAACCGCACCGTTGTCTTGGACATCCCCGCCGGAACGCAGATAGTGGCGGAAGATGGCGGGCCCCTGCTCAGGCTTGTCCTGAGCGAGGCGGACATCGAGAACGCTCTGCAGGGAACGAACGCCACAGCGCTCAGCGAAACTTTCGTCCTGGAGGGCTTCGGAGAGAACGGCGCGGCAAAGGGCGTCGTGTTCTCCCCGTGCGTTCGCATCAGCATCGCCTTCGATCCCGCGCTGCTTCCCGAGGGAAACGCCCCGGGTGTCTATCAGCAGCTGGATGGCGAATGGGGCAGGCTGAACGATGGCGGCCCCTATTACGAATGGTTCGCCCAGGCATGCATCGGGGGGACGGGCGTGTATATCGCCGGGGCTTGCGACGATCACGAGGGAATGGCGCTTCTGAGGTCCAGCGTTCTCGTCTTCGAAGGGAGCGAGCGGGTGTTCTGGTTGGAGGTCCTGCCGCTTTTCATCGAGCACAACTTCAAGGTCAGCGTGAGCGTTGATGTCGTAAACGTCGGGAACGCGCCCGGCAACTTCACCCTGGAACTGGTTCTGGACGGGGAGGTGGCGAACACCGCCGAGCTGTATCTGGCACCGGGCCAGAGCGACCGGGTCACCTTTCACCTGGATAACATCCCGCAGGGGGATCACCAGGTGTCCATCGGCGATGCTGACGGGCGGTTCAGGACCTACACCTGGACGAACTGGCCAATGATATGGGCCGTGGCGGCGGTCTGCGTGCTGGCCGCCCTGGTGGCGTATGGGCTCAAAAGAGGTCGAGGGTCCGGGTAAGGGTCCATCAAGCATATATTGTCGTTAGACCTCGGGGCTATCTCATGTCATATGTGGACGACGCCAAGACGTACCTCGATATCGGCCGGAAGGAGCTGCCAGGCCTGGTCTTCTGCGTCTTCGTTGCCGTCGCCTCTTACGTTCTGACGCGCGGCACGCTGTTCGAGGGAGGGCCCCGGGTGCTCAACGCCGGGCTGTTCTCGGAAGACCCCCTGTTCTCCTCCCTCTTCAAGGTCGGCCCTATCGTGCTGGCCCTGATCATCGGGCTGCTGGTCAATTTCTCTCCCCTCGCCCCCGGAGGCGTCTACTCCGGCAAGTTCCTTTTACGCCTGGCCATTGTACTCATGGGGGCAAGGGTAACTGCCGATGTGCTATCCAACGCATCCTGGGTCGGCATAGGCATCATACTCTTCGTCATGGCCTTCACCATCTGCCTCTCCCTTTTCCTGGGAAAGAGGATAAAGCTGGACGATGACGCGTCCGCGCTGATCGGGACCGGGAACAGCATATGCGGCGTTTCCGCCTGCCTGAGCGTGGCCCCGGCCATCAAGGCCAAGGCATCCAACACCCACGCGGTCATCGGGGTCATAAGCCTGCTCGGCCTGGTCGGGGTGTTCCTGGTCCCCTGGATCGCCGCGTCGCTGGGACTTTCCCCCGTCCAGGCGGAGGTGCTCATAGGCGGTTCCCTTCACGAGATCGGCAACGTGATCCCGGCTGCCGATCTCTATCACAACGCCTTCGGCGGGGAGGACATAGCGTCGCTGGTGCTTGCGTACAAGATGATAAGGGTGGCCATGCTGGTGGTTGTGGCCTACATCCTATCCAGATCTTTCTCAAGGGCAAGTGGCGACGGTAATGCCGAGGTGCGCATGCAGGGCTTCCTGATCGCCTTTGTCATCGTCGCCGCCCTGATGTCCCTGCTGGTGTACGCTTTTCCGGACGCGGGCGGTCAGATTCGCTCGGCGGTGGTGTCATCCTCGGCATCCCTGCTCACCGTGGCCATGGCCGGCGTCGGTCTTTCCATGGACCTCCGCCAGACGTTGAGCGTCGGTCGTAAACTGCTTCCGGTCACCGCCCTGATCTGGATGGCCCAGCTGGCACTGCTCTTGCTGCTGACCCGGCTGCTGATATGAGCGACCCAGCTATTCGGACGACGATATGCTGGAACCGCATAGCAAACATATCTTAATGGGAAACGTGTTCATTATCCGTAATCCTATGAACGGCCAATGTCACGGAGCGTAGATGGATGCATGTGATCGTGGTAGGGGCGGGGAATGTGGGCTATACGATAGCCAGGATGTTGTCCAAGCAGCACTCCGTCCTGGTCGTAGAGGACGACCTGAAGCGCTATGACTACATAGTCAACCACCTGAACGTCGGGGCGTTGAACGGCAACGGCGCCAGTCCAAAGGTCCTCAAGGGCATAATCAACGAGCATTCCAACCTTCTGCTGGCCGTGACGGAGAGGGACGAGACCAACATATTCTGCTGCATGATGGCCAAGCAGATCAACCCCAAGCTGGTCACCGTAGCCAGGGTGCGAAACCCGGATTATATCGAAGGGGCGACGTACTCCAAGTTCCTGAACGTGGACCATATAATCTCCCCGGAGTACCTGACCGCCGTCAAGCTGATGCGCATAGCCATGTTCGAGAACTCCATAGGGTGCGAGAGCATACCCTCCCTGGGCGTTGAGCTGGCCATGTTCAAGGTCAGCGGCAAGAAGGAGGGGGTGGTCATGGTCCCGATCCGGGAGATGCACATTCCAGGGGACTGCAAGATCCTTATCATACATCGTGGGAAGCAGATACTGGTCCCCACCGGCAACGACGTGCTGATGAAGGGCGACAAAGTGACCATAGTCGGGAAGGGCCAGGCGATCTCCGACTTCAACCGGATGCTCGGCACCCTGCGTGAGCCGAGGGACATAGTGATCGTCGGCGGCGGCATCGTCGGCGAGCATCTGGCCACCATGCTGGAGAGGGAGAAGCTCTCCGTGAAGCTCATAGAGAACAACGAGGACCGCTGCAGGGTGCTGGCTAAAAAGCTGAACAGGACGGTGATAATCAACGACAACGGCTCCGACCCGTCCGTGCTGCGGAACGAGAACGTGAGCATGGCCGACGTGCTGATATGCGCCACGGAGAACGAGGAGGATAACCTGCTGGCATCCCTGATAGGCAAGCACCTTGGCGTTTCCAAGGTGATATCCAGGTACTCCAAGAGGGAGTACGAGGAGATATTCGGAATGAGCGGCATCGACGCGTCGGTCGGGTACTACCACGTGGTGGCCAACGAGATCATCAAGGAGACGGTGCACGACTACGAGGTGATGCTTCTCCTGGAAAAGTTCTCCGAGGAGTTCTTTGACCTGAAGGTAACCGCCGGCTGTCGCATAATCGGTAAGAGGATCGGCGAGATAGACATGCCAAAGATGTCCTCCATTGCCCTGGTGGTCAAGGAGGGCAAGGCCGTCATTCCCTCCTCGGATACCGTCATAGAGGAGGGGGACAAGGTGTTCATATACGCCCTGCAGTCGGCCATAGCCAAGCTGGAATGGATGTTCAAGGCCAACATTCCGGTCGGTCCGTAGGGAGGCTCCAATGACAACTTTGTCCAGCAGGGCCAGGAGATGGTTCGGCCAACTTTCCTATCACTTCGACCGCTTGAACGTGGACGTGAGCGGCATATTCAACGTGGTGGCCCGCAAGGAGAGCGCCATCCCCCATATGTTCGGGGTGTTGACGCTATACATGTCCATCGGCCTGGTGTTCCCCTACCTCGTGGCGATATATTATCACGAGGACCCGCGGCCCTGGGTGTTCCCCATACTGCTCTGCCTCATCATCGGTCTCATGCTCCTCATGCGCTACCGGTCCCCGGAGAACACCCGGCCCACGGAAGCGATGTTCATAGTGGCGACCTCCTGGCTTGTGCTGATGGTCATGGGGGCCATTCCCTTCGTCATGTACGGGATGGGGGTGGTGGACGCCCTGTTCGAGACAATGAGCGGCTTCACCACCACCGGCTCCACCATAATGGCCAGCATCGAGTCCTGGCCCAGAAGCATACTCTTCTGGCGCAGTTTCATGCAGTGGCTGGGCGGTGCGGGGATAATCATGATATTCGTCACGGTGCTGCCGATGCTCGGCGTGGGCGGGCGCAACCTGTTCAAGAACGAGTTCCCTGGCCTGGACGTGCAAAACTTTTCGGCCCGCATCCAGGAGGAGGCCCGCAAGTTCCACTACATATACGGCATACTTTCCCTGGTGATGCTGGTACTGCTGCTGTTCACCGGCATCGGCGTCTTCGATTCCTTCTGCGTCGTTTTCTCGACCATGTCCACGGGGGGCTTCTCCCCCCATTCCGAGAGCATCGCCTATTATTCCTCGGCGGCCGTGGAAAGCATAATCATACTGTTCATGTTCCTGGCCGGGACCAACTTCTACCTGCACTTCCAGGCCATCACCGCCCGGGACCCCAAGCGGTACTTCCGGAACACGGAGTTCCTGGTGTACGCATGCCTCGTCCTTATCGCCACGGCCATCATAACCATGGTCCTGTGGGGCGATGTCTACTCCGACGTGTTCCACGGAGTGAGGACGTCCATGTTCCACGTGGTCAGCATCATGACGTCCACCGGGTTCGCCACCTACGACTATCTGTCCTGGGACCAGGCTCTGGTGTTCATCTTGGTGGCGCTGGCTATCATCGGCGGCAGCACCGGTTCCACAGCCGGCGGCCTCAAGGTCGCCCGGTTCTTCCTGGCCCGCGAGTTCATAGCGTCGGCGTTGCACAAGACGGTGCACCCCCGCTCCATATACTCGGTGAAGATAGATGGCCGCCCGCTCAGCCATGAAGCGCTGTCCTCGGTGGTCGCGCTCATCATGTGCTATATGGCCACGGCCCTTGTCGCGGTGGTGGCGCTTATATTGCTGGGCATCGATCCGACCACCTCCTTCAGCGCTGCCATTGCCACCCTGTCCAACACCGGGCCCGGTGTAGGGGCCATTGGTCCCTACGGTTCGTTCGCGTGGATGCCGGACGCGGCCAAGCTGGTCCTGATATTCACCATGTGGGCCGGCCGTCTGGAGTTCATCTCCGTGCTTGTGCTCTTCACCCCGGTGTTCTGGCACGAGCTCATGAGGTATCGGGAGAAGTACGTGTGAGCGCGGCCTCTTTCAGAACGTCAGTCGAAGCTGTCTCGGCGTACACCGAGGCTATGGCCGCCAGCTCCCGCACCTTCTCGTTGGCAGATTCCATTATGGTGAGCAGTTCCAGCAACGTGGAGTCGGAGGGAACGCTGGCGTCCATCATCCTCTCCAGATGCTCGCGGTAGATGACGTTGATGCGGTCGTTCATTTCCGCCGTCCCGCTCTTGATGGCCTTCTTGGTCCCCTTGTCAACGTCCAGAACGTCCTGCCCCAGCAGATCCAGGTTGCCCCTCAGTATCTTGTAGACGCTGGACAGCGCCTCCAGCTGGTCCATGGGAACGGTGCGCCTCTTCTCCCGGAAGGTGGTGGCCACGTTTCCGATGTCCTCGGCGTGGTCGCCCAGGCGTTCCATAAGATTCGACATCCTCACCAGCAGCGTGGTCCGCTGCCCCTCGTCCTCCTTCAGGGACCGGCGGGACATCCAGAGTATGGCGTCCTCTATTTCATCGTCCAGGTAATCGTTCAGCGATTCCAGCTTGGACACCTTCTGCGCCGCTTTTGTCCCGCCCTCTGAGAGGTAGGAGAATGACGTGTCCAGCAGCTCCTTGGTGACCTCCAGGCTGTGCCCGAGTTCCTTCTCGATCAGTCTGAACGCCTGGCAATTGTCCTCCGGAAGTTCATCGGTCAGGAACTTAGAGCGGAACAGCACCTCCTTCTCCTCGCCGGGAACGACCCTCATCACCAACTTCTGGAACGGCCTTATCAGCACAAGGAATATCACGGCCGTCACCACGTTGAAGATGAGATGGGCATTGGCCACCTGCTGCCCCACGTCCGGCGTCTGGTCCACGACGATCGTGGCCAGAAATCCGGCCAGAGGGATGAATATGAGCACCCCGCCCACGTTGAACAGCAGGTGGGCTATGGCCGCCCGGCGGGCCCACAGGTCCATCTTGGCCGATGCGAACAATGTGGTCGTGGTGCTCCCTATGTTCGCCCCCAGCAGCACGGGTATGGCCTGCTCAAGCGTCAACAGGCCGCTGGAGGCCAGCACCACCATGAGGCCGGACGTCACCGAGCTGGACTGCACGGCGGTGGTGAAGATCACGCCCACCAGCAGGGCTATCAAGAAGTTGTCCATGTTGGATATGAGCGAGATGATCTGGGGGTCCTCCCTTATAGGGTCCAGGGAGCCCGAGATGAGCTGCAGGCCGAAGAACACCAGTCCGAAGTAGAATAGCGGTTTTCCGACGAACTTGTACCGGCCGCCGACAAGGCCCCAAACGAATCCCACCAGGATGAACAGCGGCCCGAACGAGGTGAGCTTGAAGGCCACCAGCTGGGCGGTGATGGTCGTTCCGATGTTGGCTCCGACTATCACCCCCAGGCTGGAGGCGAAGGATATCGTTCCCGCGTTGACCAGGCTGACGGCGATTACCGTGGTGGCCGCGCTCGATTGGACCATGGCGGTGAGCAGCGCGCCGAAGCCAGCCCCTCTCCAGCGGTCCTTGGTCAGCTTGCCCAGGGTCTCGCGGAATCTTTCGCCTACGGAATTGATGATCTCCTTGCTGAAGTTCTCTATGCCGTAAAGGAAAAGTATAAGACCGGGAACAATGGCGAACAGCAGCTCCCAGGAAATGGCGGCCATCCCCGATTCATAGCCCCATCGGGTAGATTACACTTACGATGTCCTTCGTGACGTTGTGGGCTTCCATGGCAAAACGCTTAAAAGGAACGCTCCATGGAACGCCAACATGTCCAAGGTCATGCGCAAGATAATCAAGATAGACGAGGAGAAGTGCACCGGGTGCGGGGAATGCGTTCTGTCCTGCGCGGAGGGGGCCATCATCATCAAGGACGGCAAGGCCAAGGTGGTCAAGGACATGTACTGCGACGGGCTCGGCGCTTGCTTGGGCCATTGCCCGGAGGGAGCGCTATCCATCGAGGAGAGGGAAGCCGACCCGTTCGACGAGGAGGCTGCCAAGGCTTACGTGGCGGCCACCAAGGGCCAGGAGCCGCAGTCCTGCAGCTCGTCCAGTCCCATGACCATAATGCCCCAGGCCGCCCCGGCGGCAAGCGGTGACAACCCGGCCCAGCTGATGAACTGGCCCATACAGCTTCATCTGGTGCCGGAGGTGGCCCCCACCTACAAGGGGGCCTCCCTGCTCATCGCCGCGGACTGCGCCGGTTTCGCCCTGGGCAGCCTGCAGCGGGACTTCATCGCTGGAAAGGTGACCATCATAGCCTGCCCGAAACTGGACGATGTCCAGACATACGTGGGCAAGCTGTCCCGCATCTTCGCCAACAACGACATCAAGGACCTGACGCTGCTGCGCATGGAGGTGCCCTGCTGCGGCGGCCTTCGCCGCATGGTCACCGAGGCTTTGAGGCTCAGCGGCAAGGACATACCACTCCAAGAGCACATCGTGGAACGCTTCGGAAAGGTGACCAAGGTCGACGATTAGAACGCTTGCCGGTCATCCTTTCCACCATCGTTCCTATCACGGCCGCAAGCGATGGCGAGCATCGAGGTCCCAAGGTCCATCCGTGCAATGGTCCGTAAGGCCCCCCAGTCCCTACATCGCTTCCCTATGTTCCATGAGGATCGTCGCGGTCCCCCTGCCTGCAGATCCCGGCACGGCGGATGGCGTCGTTCAGTTCCCCCGGTTGCTCGATCTCTCTCCACCTTCCTCGATCGCTCACCTCAACCTTCCCCCGCAGTAGGGGCAGAACTCCCCCCCGTGGTCGAAACGCCCGCAGTAGGGGCAGTTGCTGGAGGGGGGCGGCGGGGCCGGAGGCCTCGCGCCCTTCCCATCCAGGGTAAGCACCAACAGCAGAAGCGACCCGATCACCGCCAGCACGATGACCAGTCCCAGGAACGCCCGCTCCGGATCGCCCTCCGGGAAGACCGGGTCATCGACAGGCACCGCTCCCTCGTCTATCACGAACGGACCGACGGTGTAGACGTCCTCGGCCCAGTTGCCGTCCCTGTCCACGGTCATGATGTGCAGGTAGTACGTTCCAGGGGAAAGCGAGGGGGAGGTGTACGAGCCCACGGTACTGTCGACGATCGCGTCAGGGGTTGCGCTAGCCTCGGTGCTGAGGACGATGCTGTACCCCATCACCCCGCTCCCGCTGTCGATGGCTCCCGACCAGGTTATGCTGATGGTGCTGTCCATAGACCCTTCCCCCAGCTCATGCGACGAGGTGAATGACACGGGGTTCCTCGGCGGGTCCACCTCCATGGGTACCCGCGAGTTGCGGAACACCGCCGTGACGTTCCCATCACGCACGGGCCACGCTCTCTTGATATCTTCAAGGCTGTCCGGCTGCCGGTCGTACAATATGTTCCAGAGGGTGGAGAATTGGTCGTCCACATGATCGCCCCGGGGGCTGCCGGCCGGACGGTCCGAGGCGTCCTCTCCATCGTAGAGGTCCCAGAACACAGCGGCCACGGCCCCTTCGACGATGACCCCGTCCGCGTCCCCCTCGTCACCGTGGCCGAAGGGCCCGTCGGCATACAAGGTGCTCTCCAGGGAGGTCCCGTCGGGACGCGCCGGGTCACCGTCCACCGCCCTCTCGAAGAACTGCGCCCAGCCCTCGGTGAAGGCGAACCCGGGGGACGACTCGCTGTCTATATAATGCGGGTCCGGCCCGTCCCCCTCCGGGAAGCTGCCTCCCCTTAGCTCGTAGTGAACGCAGTGGGCATACTCGTGCAAGGCCACATCCCTTCTCCAGGCGGCAGCGTCGAACAGCTCGTCCGGGGGCAGGTGTATCTCGTTCCCGTGGGAGTGCGGCCAGTCGCCTTCAGGCCACACCACGGTCACCTGGGAGCGCTCCCACCCCGTGCGTTCGTTCAGCCAGGCCCCGCCGTCGCGCAGATTGCTGTAAACGGCCCAGGCCCCTCTCGCCTGGTCCTCGATCCGATACCCAATTTCCACATCCGAGCTGGCCTGGAACTGCTGTGTGTTCCAGTAGTAAGTGGGCGTGATGGTCCTGGACCCGTCCAAGACCCTTACCCAGCGGTCATCGTCCGCCTCGATACGGGCCATGTAGGTGCCGGCGTCGAGTCCCGTGAAGGTGACCCGCCCGCCCTCGTCGGTATGGCCGGACCTCACGGTCTGGAAGGCGCTGACACCGTCCAATCTCAGCTGAACGTAGGCGCCCGCGCAGGGCGCGTGCTCCTCCCTTTCCAGTAGTTCGTAGGAGAACTCCACGGTGATGTCGAAGGGAAGGCCATCGGCCGGACGAACGACCGAGTCGAAAGGCATCAGCTCGGAGTTCCTCACATCGCTGTCGGAGGAACCGCTATGCCCGAAGGTAAAGCTGGCGACCTCGTCCGCGCCGTATTCCGGGAGGGGAAGGGCTGGAGCGGAGACCAGCAGCAGGACCACGGCCATGAGGATCAAGGTCCGACGCGCCATGGAATGGTCAAGGCAGCTGATGGTTTAAATTCCTAGCCTAGCCGCGCGCTACTTTTCCGCTCCGGTCCCAAACAGCTCACATCGATTAAATAGTTGGATTATATATCCAACTAGGGTTCGGCGAGGGCATGAAGGCGGCATTGATGAGGTCCCCCGGTGTACTGGACGTGGAAGATGTAGGCGATCCCACGCTACCCCGGGGCGGGGCGCTGTTGAGGGTCCTGGCATGCGCGGTCTGCGGTACCGACGTCAAGATGCTGGAAAAGGGACACCGGGACCTCACCTATCCCCGCATACCGGGGCACGAGGTCACCGCCGAGGTGCTGGAGAGCGACAGCGACATGGTGGCCGAGGGGGCCATCGTCCAGGTCTGGCCAGGGGAAGCATGCGGTTCATGCCCCCATTGCCACGCGGGGAACGACAATCTCTGTCCACAGGTCAGGATAATGGGCTTCAACGCGGATGGCGGCATGGCAGAGAGGATATCCGTTAGCGACCCGTCGCGGCTGGTCCCCATAGGTGATGCCGACCCGGTGATGATGACACTGGCCGAGCCTCTGGCATGCTGCGTGAACGCCCAGGAGAAGCTGCGCGTGGGCGATGGCGATTCCGTTCTTGTTCTGGGCGGAGGGCCGATGGGCTGCCTTAACGCCTTTCTGGCGAGGCGCCGGGGGGCGAGGACCGTCATGCTCAGCGAGCCTGTGCTGGAACGCCTTGATCACGTTCCTGAACGGCTCTTCGATAATGTCTCGCGACCGGAAGGTGATGAGCTGGCAGATATGGTAAGGCAGGGCACGAACGGGGCGGGGGCGGACGTCATCATCCCCTGCACCCCCAATGTCCGGTTGGAACGCGGGTTGTTCGATCTGCTGGCCCCCGGCGGCCGGCTCTGCGTGTTCTCCGGCCCGCGCCATGAGGATTCGACCGTGGAGGTCGACCTCCGTAACGTTCACTACCGGGAGCTGACCGTGGTGGGAAGCTACGGCAACTCCAGCAGGCACGATCGGTTGGCGGTCGGATTGCTGAGGGAAGGGGCGGACCTCTCTTGGATGTTCACCGGGAGATTTGGTTTGGATGAAGTTCGCCAGGCCTTCGAGCACGCCTCCGGGCGGAGAGGCCAGAGGTCGGTCATAGTGTTCGATTAGAGGTGTTGGGATGGAAGAGGGCCTGAGGGAGTTCGGGGCGTCCGTGGACGCCCTGATGAGGGGGGAGCGTATCGGACGCCAGAGGACCAGGGACATGTTCCGGGAGGTGCTGCTGAACGTTCAGCCGGAACTGCAGCAGGGGGCGTTCCTGGCGGCTATCACATCGGCCAGACCGGGACCGGGGGAGATGGCCGGCGCGTGGGAGGCCATATTCGAGCTCGATACCGTGAAGGCGCGGCCGGAGGTGGACGGGCACCTGGTGGAGAACTGCGGAACCGGAATGGACCGCATAAAGACGTTCAACGTGAGCACCCTCGCATCGGTCGTGGCTGCCGCGGCGGGCGTGCGCATGGCCAAGCATGGCGCCCGGGCGATAACGTCCAAGTGCGGCATAGTGGACATCGTGGAGACGCTGGGGGTGGACGTGGAATGCGATGCGTCCGTGGTCAGGAGGAGCGTGGAGGTCTGCGGTATAGGGCTGTTCAACGGCATGAGCCCGAAGGTGCATCCCCAGGCTCTGTACCGCATACTTTCCCAGATACGCTTCGGAACCATACTCAACGTTGCCGGTTCTTTGGCCAACCCAGCCTCTCCGGAGATAGGGGTGAGGGGCGTCTACTCCGAAGACATGGTTATGCCCCTGGCCCAGACCATGCAGGGGATCGGATATCTCAGGGGAATGGTCGCTCACGGCCTGGACGGCAGCGGTGAGAGGGGCATGGACGAACTCTCGACGCTGGGGAGGAGCGTCATAGCCGAGTTCCACGAGGACGGGGAGATCTCCCGCTACGAGATAACGCCGCGGTCTATAGGCATTCCCACGGGAAGCGAGAGGGACGTCCTCAGCAGCCTGGACAGGGAATGGGAGGCGTTGCGATTCATCAAGGTCCTTCTGGGCGAGGAAAAGGGGTCGCGCAGGGACATGGTGGCGTTGAACGCCGCTCCGATACTGTATCTGGATGGCAAGGCATCCTCCCTGTCCGAAGGGGTGGCCAGGGCGATGGACATCATGGAGAGCGGTAAGGGCTTTCAAAAGTTGAGGGAATGGGTGCGCGCCCAGGGATCGGGCGACCCACGCCTGAAGATGGAGCGGCTGGACAGGCTAGCCGCATCGGCGTGCCCGGTATGAACTACTCCTTCTTCTGCACCTCTTCCAGCTTCTGGTACCAGGCGGCCATGCGCAACTTGTGCTCGTCCACCGGCTCCTCGGCGGTGATGATCAGGGCGGCCCGCTGCTCCTCGCCGTCGATTTCGACCATGGGATACTCCGTGCTCTTGATGATCCTCTGCACGAACGATTTGACGAAATCAACATCGTCCGCGGTGCAGCTGGTTGGCAATGTCATCGTGAACACGTGCAGCTTCTGATGAATGTCAAGGTAATGGCTTACCTCGGCCGAGTCCAGAAGTTTCAGGAACCGGTCCCGGTCCTTCCTGCGCTTGGAGAGATCCCTTATCCTTGCAGTCCAAAGGGCCCCGAACTGGACCATCACTCCTTCCTCGCCGAAGACCTTCCACATGAGGCCCAAAAACCCCCTGCTGGCAATTAAAGCTTGTCATCCCTCGGAAATGTTTATGAGGCGGTCCTTCATACAGCAATACCCATGCAAGTGTTTGACACGGTACACGGCTGGCGCAAGCTGACGTCAGGCTCCCTCTCAAAATGGAGGGAGGAGTCCAGCGTCGTCACCAAGGTCAGCACGGCGTTCCTGCTGGCCCTGCTGATGGCTTTGGCGGCGCAGGTGCGCGTCGTGCTCCCGTTCACCCCCGTCCCGTTCACCGGGCAGGTGCTGCTGGTGCTGTTGGGCGCCGCCGTGCTCGGACGATACGGCGTCCTCGGCCAGGGAATGTACCTGGGGATGGGGGCGGCCTTTGGCTGGTTCAGCGGCATGATCGGGTTCGCGGCGCTACTCGGGCCTACCGGCGGATACCTGTTCGGGTTCGTTCTTGCCTCCATCGTCATCGGTGAGATGGTGGAGCGCCGGAGGGCCTGGAGCATGCGCCGGGTGCTGGCGGCAATGTCCCTGGGCGTTCTGATCGTATATGCAATGGGGGCAGTGCAGCTATCCCTGTTCTTCGGTATCGGGATCGCGGAAGCAGCGATCATCGGTGTCCTGCCGTTCGTAACCGTGGACGCCCTCAAGGTGCTTGTGGCCTCCGCGGTCGGTACGATGTTCCTGCGGCCCGCCTAAACCCTTATCATTCCCCTTTCCTTTGTTCTCGTGATAACATGAGCCTGCTACCCGAGCACTCCCACTGCCTTCATTGCGACGATCCGGTGGACGTCGGTCAGGAGTACTGCTCCGACGAGTGCCGGGCGAACGCCGAGAAAGAGGCGAGGAAGGAGCGCACCAGGAACATGATCTTCTTCGGTCTGGCGGCGATAATACTTATTGCCATAACAATCACGTTGACCTTGGGCTGATCCCGGCCCTCATGGCGCTTACCGACCTGAGGACCTTCACCGTTTCCATGACGTCGTGCACCCGGAACAGGTGAACGCCCTGCCAGCAGGCCACGGCCGCCGCGGCCAAACTGGCCTCCAAGCGGTCCTCGGGACCTCCCCCGGCTATCTTGCCCAGGAAGGTCTTCCTTGACGCCCCCAAAACGACCGGGCGGCCCATGGAACGGAACTCCTCCAGGCGGGACATGGTCTCCAGGTTGCCATCGACATCCTTGGCGAACCCCAGCCCGGGGTCTATGGCCAATCTTTCCCTGGGGACCCCGGACGCAACGGCGTTCCTCATCCGTTCCTCAAGGAAGGCGTAAACGTCGCCGACCACGTCCACGTACCGCGTGTATTCCTGCATGTTGGACGGCTCGCCGCGCATGTGCATTGCGATCGCCGCCGCCCCCTCGTCCCGGACAACGTCGACCATGCCATCCTGAAGGCCGGAGATATCGTTCACCATCACCGCCCCGGCGCGCAGCGCCTTCCTGGCGATGTCCGGGCGCCGGGTGTCCACGGAGACCGGAACGCCGACCTCCTCGCTCACCCTTCTCACCACGTCGGAGATCCTGGACCATTCCTCGTCTTGGGTCACAGGAGCCGAGCCGGGGCGGGTCGATTCGCCTCCGATGTCTATGATGTCCGCGCCCTCGTCCTTCATGGCATTGGCGCGTTGAACCGCCGCGTCCGCATCCAGGTACGTTCCGCCGTCGGAGAAGGAATCAGGGGTGACGTTCAGGATGCCCATCACCCTCGGTCTGGAGAGGTCCAGCGATCCACCGGACCACTCGAAGGCGGGCGGCTCGGCGTCGTTGCGGGATCGCAGCGCCTCGCCCATTTCCATTACCCTTGGGGAAGCTCCGGACATCAGGAGGTTCTCCAGGGTCAGGGGGTTGATGGTGATGAGCGCCCTCTCCCCCCGGCACGGGAGCACCGTGAGGCCCTTCTGTTTCAGCTCCTCCTGGAGCGCTTCCGCCTCCTCCTTGCCGATGGAATCTATGAAAATGAACTGCCTGGAGGATAGGTCGAAACGCCCGAGAGCGCTTTCCGGGAGCCCCAGCCGGCGCCATTCCCCCCATGCATCCGCATAGTTCCGGTAGACGCGCACTCTGGCCATTTTACCTCACAGAAGCCTATCGACCAGCTGCACCAGGTCGATTATTTCCGGCGCGTCTCGTCCGGACGCTCCGGCCTTCAGGTTGTTCACGCAGAACGGGCAGGTGGTCACCATCAGGTCGGCGAACGACGCTTCGTCCACCCGCCTGGCGGCTATCTCCTTGGACAGCTCAGGATAGGCGGAACGCACGCCACCGCCGCCACCGCAGCAGGCGGCAGTCTCCCGGCTGCGGGGCATCTCCTTGAACTGGACGCCCGGTATCTTGGCCAGTACGGTTCGGGGCGGATCGTACACGTGGCAATGCCTTCCCAGATGGCACGGGTCGTGATAGGTGACGGTCCCTTCATACGGTTTCAGCTTCAGGTCCTTTGAGGCCAGGTATTCCGTGATATGGAGCACCTCGAACCCCAGGTCCAGCTTCTTAGGGTACTCCTCCTTGAACATGCGGTAGCAGCCGGCGCAAGAGAAGACGACCTTTTCGACGCCCAAGGAACGTATGCTCTTCACGTTTCTCTCCCATAGCCTTTCCACCTCCTCTTCGTCCACGCCTATGCGCTGGAGAACGGAACCGCAGCAGTTCTCGTCTATGAGCGTAAAATCCTCGCCGAGCTTCTTCAGTATGGAAAGCGTGGCGTCGGCCAACGCCCGGTCCCGGTAGGTGGCGGTGCATCCAACGAAGTAGCCGACCTTGGCCTTTTTTGGTTGGAGACCAAGCGTATCAGGAACGCTTTTCCTTTCACCGTAAGGATTGCCGGTGGCAGCGACCTTCTCCACAATGGCCCTGTGCCTCGGCAGCATGTGTCCGGCGGCGACAAGGTCCCGGCGGGCGCTCTCCACCACGTCAACCACGGATATTTTGGACGGGCACCGTCTCTCGCAGTCCTTGCAGGTGGTGCACTGGTAAAGGTACTCGAGAACGGACGGATCGGCCGGTATCTCCTTCTGCAACAGTCCATAGGCCAGCACCATCCTTCCTCTAGCAACGGAAGGGTCCCAGCCCACCGTCTGGAAGGTGGGGCAGACGCTCTTGCAGAACCCGCAGTAGGTGCAGGTCATCAGCTCCTTCTTCAA
>JAAYDU010000007.1 GCA_012729095.1 Methanobacteriota archaeon
GACCCCACTGTCAACGTGTACCGTTGGGTCGACATCATTGTGACCGATTCGAACGACCTCCCGGTCGCTGGAGCAACGGTGAACGCCACCAACTCCAAGGGTATGCCGATATACTACTACAACAACTCCGAGAGCACCGTTCCACCGCAGTACATAATGGATTACCTGGGTAAGAACACCACGAGCTTCTTGATGACCGACGATTCAGGTATGATCATGATGCCGGTCCTGACCGATATGATCAACGAGGACTGGGCTCCCAATTCCATGCCCTCTGATTCATACAGGATCGAGATCAACTATGTGAACGCCACCATGGTCTCGTTCACCCCGGCCGTTCAATACACCTGGTTCGAGGCGTATCCGGACCTTGCCTCGCAGATCATGGAGATGGAGTTCGTGATAGACGACCTGGTCCTTCAGCTCCCTGACATCGCCGTCATCGGTTTCGCCACCGATCTAGTCACGATATACCAGGGCGATGATGTGCAGATCAACTTCACGGTCATCAACTACGGTCTCACCACCGCCAGCGAGTTCGTGATAAGCATCAGGGACGTTCTGGGCAACAAGACCAACTATCTTGACAACATCACCGTCACCAACCTGCTTCCAGGCGAGTCCAGGAACATGGTAGTGAACTGGGATGGAAGCCTTACCACCGCGGGTCTGCACAGCATAATAATAACCGCCGATTCCGAAGGGCAGGTCCTGGAACTATCCGAGAACGAGGCGAACAACGTCCTCTCTCCCACCGTGAATGTGTGGGAATTCCTGCCCGACCTGGCCATAACCGGGGCCTCCATCGAGTTCTCTCAGGCCCAGGGGTACGCCAACATACCCATGTACATCAACGTCACTGTGAGCAACGTGCTGGGAAAGAAGGCGGCCATAGGTGCGCAGGTAGCTTTCTACATAGGCGACCCGATGGCTGGCGGGTTCCAGGGCAACACCACGATCGACGTGGCATCCGGCGGCAACAATGTCACCAGTTTCCTGTGGACACCCACGCAGATCGGCAACTACTCCATATACGTCTGGGTTAACTACGACGGAGCCATAATCGAATACTCCGATCTGAACAACATAGCATCCAGGTCCCTCGAGGTCATACTGGTGGCCGAGAGCGGCGATTGGGTGGTGGACACCGAATACGCGATGACAGCGCCCTCCTTCTCCCATCAGCACAACATAATTGTGGAAGGGAGCGGGCACCTGACATTCATGGGGACCAACGTCCTCATGATAGAGAACTCCACCATAACCCAGATAGTGGTCAGGGGCGATGGCGTCCTTGTCCTGGACGGGGCGACCATAAACGCTGACTTCTCCCTGAAGGTCTACCTGTTCGACAACGCGCGCCTCTACCTGAACAGCTCGATACTGCTTCAGAACGTCAACCTGATCATGGACGACGATTCGCAGGTGTTCATGGACAATTCGAGGGTAAGGGGCAAAATGAGCGCCCCTTCCTCCTCCTCCGTGAACCTTGTGGCGTATAATTCCACGTTCGATCAAGCGTTGAGCGACTTCGGAGGCAATTCCGTGGCCGTGCTCACCGCCGCCACGATAAACGGTATCGCGCCAGTGTCCCCCAAGGACAACGCGGTGGTCCACCTGTACAGCTGGATAGTCGCTGAGGTGTTCGACGGCACCGGCCTGCACCCCTTGACCGGCGTACACGTGGAGGTCAATTCCTTCCCGTCCACGCCGTACTACACTGGAAACACCGATGAGAGCGGCATCGTACTGGTGCAGGCCCTCAGCGCCATAGTGAGCTCTTCCGGCCCGCAGCTGTTCGGCAACTACGTTCTCAACGCCACGTACTGGTACGACGGAGATCGCTACGATTCCTCGACCTCTCCCCTGGCAAGCGTGCTGTACCAGCAGGGACGCACACTCGTCCGAAGCGACGCCTATGTTCGCCTGGACCTGCCAGACGCCAAGCCGGACATCGATCCGCCCTTCTACGTGTCCAACATACAACCGCTACGGGGAAGCGAGGTAAACCTTTCCACGGTCATCAATAACATAGGGGTCGTTGCCGGGTACGACATACTGATCAGGTTCTCAGACATAAGCTCGACAGGCACGGTCGTAATCGAGGATTACGTCATCGACGTACTGGCCCCGCAGTCCAACGTGACGGTCAACGTCACCTGGATCGCGGCGTACCCGCTCGGCTGGCACAACCTGACCGTGACCGTTGACCCGTTCGATGAGATACCCGAACTGGACGAGGAAAACAATGTCAACTATACCCCGGTCGAAGTGCTAGGCGTTCCGGACCTAAGCGTGGTGGATGCGGACGTGACCATCGGTACCGAGGCGGCAAGGGGCCGCACGGTCGTGATATCCGCTCTCGTCTCGAACATGGGCGATCGCATAGCCAACAATGTCAGCATCACCTTCATCGACAGTGTTGGAGGGATCATCGGCGTTGACACGATATCCAACATACCTACAGGGTTGAAGAGGGAGGCCACCATGGAATGGGTTCCCGGCGAGGCCGGGCCTCGTACGATAACCGTCCAGGTAAGCATGGAAGGCTCGGTGGAGGAGGGTGACCTTAACAACAATGAGGCGGAGATAGATGTCACCGTGGCCGACTACCCAGATCTTGTGGCCGTGGACGTTAGCTTCCTGGTAGACGGGGTCGCCAAGAACGAGGTCAACCTGAACGACGACATAACCGTAATGGCCATAGTGTACAACGATGGGGAATCGTCCGCTGTCAATTTCGACGTGGTGTTCTGGCTGGACGGCGAGGTCATAGCCGGAACGGTGAACGTGGCCAGTTTGGCCCCCGGAGGCACGACCTCCGTGTCTCTGGAGTGGGACCCGAGCAGCATGCCGAACATCGGCCAGCTCAATGAGATAACCATGCTGGTCGAGGTCAACCCGGACAGCAATTCCACGTACACCCACCTGATCGAGCTGGACGACCCGCTCAACCTCAACAACCGCGCATCGAAGGACCTTCTGGTGAAGGACAACCGGCCGGACATCGAGGTGACGAACGCACTGATCAGGTCCAATAGCGTCAACGTGACCGCGGGCGTTCTGAACGAGGTGATCGACATATCCTTCGATGTGAACAACATCGGTCTGGTCGACGGCACCAACATCGTGGTGGGCGTGTACCTGGACGACGACGAGCGCGTGGTCCTCTACGAACAGGTCCGCAACATGGCCGTGGGCGGAACAGCTCATTATGCCATAGAGTGGACGGTCAACGTGACCAAGGCCCAATACCAACTGGTCATCAGCACCAATGTTGGACTGGATGCCAACCAGAGCAACAACGAGCATCAGGTGGCCTTCGAGGTCATGGCCATGGACCCTGACATAACCGTCTCCCTGAACAAGGCGAACTATGCCCCGGGAGATGCAATACTGGTATCCGGCCGTATCACCCAGGGAGACCAAATGGCCCCGCTCGGCAAGCTGTCGGTGACGATCGTGCTTGTAGATTCCAACGGGTTCTTCCTGACCGCGGCGCAGGTGGAGGAGACAGACGATGATGGCTACTTCTACGCCACCCTCACCACACCCTCAGAGAAGGAAGGGAGCCAGATCGTAAGGGCCACCATCTCCAACGCTGATGGCAACTTCACCGGTCTTACCAACATAAACATAATCGCTCCGTTCTCCCCGCAGTCCATACCCAACTGGGTTTACCTGCTGATCATCGCAATCGTGATAGCGGTGATCGTGGCGTTCTCCATCTTCCTTTACAAGGTGGGGCTGGGACGCATGGTGGAATGCGGCAACTGCGGCGCGTTGATCCCCGAGGTCTCCAAGCACTGTCCGAAGTGCGGGGTGGAGTTCGAGACGGACACGGCCAAGTGCAGTGAGTGCGGGGCATGGATACCGGCCAAGGCCGAGAGCTGCCCGGAATGCGGCGCCAAGTTCATGACCGAACCGCTGGAGGGCGAGGTCAGCTCGGGATACATCCAGGCCATGAGGAAGCAGTACGACGAGTACGTGGACGGCTTCCGCAACCAGGCCAAGACCTCACTGGGCGGCAAGTACTCGGAGGAGAAGTTCCAGGAGTGGCTGAAGACCGAGCCAAGCTTCCTGCCCTTCGAGGAGTGGCTGAGGAAGGAGGAGATGGGCCGGAAGTCCGGTGTCTTCCCCTGCCCCGCCTGCGGAACACTGAACCCCCGCGAGGCCAAGGTGTGCAACCGGTGCGGCACGGTGTTCGAGCAGGTCAAGGCAGAGTCCGAGGCTCCCAAGCCGGAGCAGAAGGAGAAGAAGAGCACCTTCAGGCGCATAGTCCGCCGCTCCAACGAGGGGAAGCCCAAGGGAGAGGCCCCCTCCGATGAAACCCCGGCTGCCCCGGCGGAGGAGCCCCCTGCCGTCGAAACCCCGGCGGAAGGGGCCAGCAAGCCCGATGAGGGCGGCGAGAAACCCTAGTAAACCCCTTTACCGTTCTTCTTTTTTTTAGAAAAAAGATCATACCCGCGAGTCACGGCTAAGGACCTCGCGGACCTCCTTCATGACCTTGTCCGGGTTCTTGTAGTAGGTGGAGATTATCCTGGCGACCTGGCGGTAATGGGTGACGTCGATCTTCTTCATGTACTCGAGAATATCGATGCGCCGCCTCCATTCCCTCTCGATCTCCCTCGGGGACCAGCTCTTGACCGTGCGTACCTTCTCGAAAATGTACGAGTGGCCGCTGTAGTTGAACGAATCGTCGGCCGGGTTCCAGGTGAACACGGAGTTGGTGATCAGCTCGCCGGTCTCCGGGTCCATGCCCACTATCTCCGTAAGGGACTTCACCCGCCTGGTCATCTTGGTACCCACCTTGACCTGGGCCTGCAGCATGACGACGTCAAGGGCGGTTATCAGAGCCCGGGGCAGGTTGATGGGATCGTTCTCCATCCTGTGCACCATGGCCTGCACGTCCTCAGCGTGGAAGGTGGAATAGGATATCGTCCCGGTGGCCATGGCCTGGAAGACGACATACGCCTCCTTGCCGCGCACCTCTCCTACCATCAGGTACTGGGGGCGTTGCCTCAATGCCGCTGTCAGCAGGTCGTACATGTCCACCGATCCGGCGGAAGCGCTCTTCCTTCCTCCGAACGATTCCCTGGTAAGCCCGGGGATCCAGTTCTCGTGCGGGAGGTTAAGCTCCCTGGTGTCCTCTATGCTGATGATCTTCATCTGCGGCGGAATGAAAAGCAGCACCGCGTTGAGGGTGGTGGTCTTTCCGCTGGCCGTGCCTCCGCACACCAGCATGGAGCTGCCGAACTCGGTGGATATCCAGAGATAGGCCATCATCTCCGTGCTCATGGTCTTGAAGCGCAGCAGATCCACCGGGGTGAAGGGGTTGTCCTTGAACCGTCTGATGGTGAACGACGAACCGCGCTTGGTGACATGCTTGCCCAGCGTGGCGTTCAGCCTGGACCCGTCCGGAATGGTGGCGTCCAGCAGGGGCTCGGCCACCGATATGTGCTTGCCGCAACGCTGAGCCAGCCATACCACGAAGGAGTCCAGCTCCTCGTCGGATTCGAAGCGCACGTTGGACTTTATGGAACCGTACTTGCGGTGGAATATGTACAGGGGGATGCGCACCCCGTCGCAGGAGCAATCCTCCACGCTGGGGTCGATCATCATCACGTCGATAGCCCCGTACCCGATGAAGTCGCGGCGCAGGTAGTAATGGATGCGCTCCCTGGACTCCATGGTCAGGTTGACGCCCATCGTGCTCAGCAGCTCATCGGTGACCGCGCGCAGTATGCTCTCCTTCTCCCGGTCCAGCTTTCCCTCTGAATTTTTTATGGTGAGGACGACGCTGTTCTTCAGCATCTCCAGCAGTATGCTCTCGTCCTCAGAAAGCATGGGCTCGATGACCTCGTACAGGTACTCCGAGGAGATGTTGTCGAACTTGATCCTCACATAGGAATAGGGCTCAAGGATCTTGGATATCTCCACCTCGTCCACATAGGACTCGGCGATCTTGGGCACATCGGTGATGTTCCCCTTCAGCACGTCATCGCTGGCCTTGCTGGAAGGGACCATGACCCGTACCGGGTCCTTTGACATGCGATGCACCAGCTCCATATAGCGGTCCTTGAAGGTGATCTTCTTGCTCTTCTCGATCTGCAGGTTCCCCTTCTCGATAAGCTGATCGAGGTCCTTCAACGGTTCACTTTCGATCATGGCCATATAGCATCACACAAACCTCAGCGCTATCAGTCCCATCAACAACATTATGAAAGAATGGCGGAAACCGTTCGCTATCCTGCCATCCTGCAGCACCCCTGCCAATATTCCATCCCCGAAGGCGTGGATGACCACCGAGATGAAGAATATCAGGTTGATCTGGGGCACCACGTCCGATTGCACCTGCACTGGTATGCTCGCGCCGATGTTCTCGGTACCCTCCGATATCGAGGAACCGGCCTTGACCATCTCGGGCAGGAAGGTGGAGTTCAGGATGAATATCGTGGCCAGGAACACGGCGAACGCCACGTAAATGACCACGGTATAGGTGGACATGGCTATGGAGCGCTCGTTGCGGTCGAGCAAGGTCTCGCGGGCGTCGTGCGCCACCATGTTCAGCACGTCCGCCACGTTCCCCCCCGCCTCATTGGCCTTTATCACTATGGTGGTCATGCGCCTCACCAGGGGCGTGTCCACCCGGTCCACGAACAGCTTCAGGGCATCGGTTGCCGGAACTCCCCAGTCGATCTGGGCCGCCATGCGCTGTATCTCCGGAGTTAGCCGGCCATACCTCCCGCGGGAAGACACCTTGATCGAATCGGCCAGGGTCATGCCGAACCGGCCTCCCTCGGAAACGTCGCGCAGGAAGTCCGGAAGCCTGGACTCTATCTCGATGATCTTCTTGTGCTGATAGCTGGTGTAGAACCCGTAGGGGCCGCACATGGCCATCAGGCCTATGGCCACCCAGTCTATCCACTCCAGGCCGGTCTCGAAACCCTCTATGGCGTCGATCACGCCGATAACCAGGCACAGGACAAGGCCCACGATACCCACGATGAACAGCGGTTTGCTGTAATCGTTCTTCTTGAGGTTCAGTTGTTCTATGTCCAACATCTTTTCGTCAGTCATATCAGGACCTCACATCGTGGACTCCTTGGTCGTGTTCCAAATGAAGAAGATGAAACCGAACTGGGAGAACGGTATCATCAGCCCCACCACCAGGTACAGCAGCAGAATGGTGGTGTCCGAGTTCCCTCCCGCGCCCGGCACTATGGCCATGATGGCCATGATGACCACCAGGAACAGGGGGAAGGCCACCACCACTGTGACGAACGTCTCCGCCATAAGCCCCAGCGTTTCCAGCTGCGACTTCATCTCCAACTTCGCTTCCTTCTCGAACTGATCGGCCTTCTGCAGGAAATATGGTTTCAGCTGCCCTCCGGATGTGGAGGTGGTCACCACTCCCTGCAGGAACTCCTGGAACCGCGTCGAGGGGCTCCTTTGGGCGGCCCTGTTTATGGCGGTGAGTATGTCCGTGCCCAGGAGCTCCGTGTCCCTGGTGATCCATTCCGCCTCGCTCTTGATCTCCCCGTATATCGGCTGTCGGGCCAGCTCCTTGAATATGGTGTCAATGTTCACGTCGGCGCTAGCCATGGCCGAGATGAAGCTCATAGCCGCCCCCATGCGCTTGTTTATGTCCCGCCCCCTGGTCTTGGCCTTGGAACCGGGCAGGGCCCCGAGCACCACGTAGGCCAGGACTATTGGCAGCACTATCATGCCCACGGTGGCCGCGGCCACCATGCCCGCGCCGATCCCCAGGAAGGCTATCAGTATCCCTCCGAACAGGGCGCCCAGGACGCCAGTGAGGACTCCGACCAAGAGGGTGGTCATCCAAACGTAGGCGGTGTATTCCTCGGGCCTCAGTCTCATGTGGGCCTGCATGAGGGAAAGTTCCAGCCGGGGATTGGGCTTCATCCGCCTGACCACCGCTTTCCCTATGGTCCTCCAGCAGAACTCCTGGTAAGGGGTAAGCTTGACGTAATCGGGCACCACGCCCTCGGGCAGCTTGACCACCCTCGGCCCCGCGTCCTTGGAATGCTTGGGGGCGGCGCTTTTGGTGCGCAGGTAGGACTTCTTGGTGGAGTCCATGCGGGTGAAAAGGTCCGTCTCGCCAGCCATCATTTCACCTCCATCGCCGCCAGGTCCGCGCGTAACCTGGCCAGGGTCTTCTCGTGGTCCTTGTAATAGGAGTTGACGATGTTCCATATCTCCCGGTGGTCGCGCACGTCCTTCTTCACGAGGTAGTTCATCACTTCCACCCGGCGGTCGAACTCGGACATCATCTCGTCGTTGGTCAGCGACCTCATCTCCATGATCTTGTCGAACAGGAAGGCGTGGCCCTTGAAGATGAAGCGGTCTGTGGCGGGGTCCCATTCATACACCGTGTTGGTGATGAGCTCGTTCGTCTCCGGCTCGTACCCCACTATCTCCACGATCTGCTTCATGCGGCGCACCATCTCGTTCCCCACCTTGACCTGGGACTGGATGAGCACATTTCGCAGGGCGGTCAGCAGTATCCTGGGGCAGTTGATGGGCGGGTTCTCCAGCCTGTTCACCATGCTCTTCACCGAATCGGCGTGCATGGTGGAATATGTGCTGTGCCCGGTGGCCATGGCCTGGAACATGATGTAGGTCTCCTTGCCGCGGACCTCTCCCACGAGGATGTAATTGGGACGCTGCCTCAGGGCGGCCCTCACCAGGTCGTACATGTCTATCTCCCCGGCGGAACGCCCCTCGCTGTCCTTCTCTCCCACCCCGGTGCGCGTGGCGCCAGGTATCCAGTTCTCGTGCGGCAGGTTGATCTCTCGCGTATCCTCAATGGTGACTATCTTGGCCCCCGGGGGAATGAATATGGCCAGGGAGTTCAGGGCACTGGTCTTGCCGCTGGCCGTCCCTCCTACCAATATCATGGACTCCCCGTTCTCCACTCCCATCCACAGGTAGGCCATCATCTCCGGGCTGATCGTCTTGTAACGCAGCATATCGGTGGGGGTGAAGGGCTTGTTCTTGAACCGCCTGATGGTGAAGGTGGACCCCCGGGTGGTCACCTCCCGTGAATAGGTGGCCTGTATGCGATGGCCCTCGACCGTAGTGCCGTCCAGGATAGGGGAGGCCACCGATATCTGCTTCCCGCTGCGCTGGGCCAGGGTGACCACGAACGAGTTGAGGTCATCCTCGCTAGTGAATATTATGTTGGAGCGTATGCTCTCCCATCTGCCGTGGAAAACGAACAGGGGCACGTTGTACCCATCGCAGGATATGTCCTCTATCAGGTCGTCCCGCATGAGCACGTCCACCACGCCATGGCCTACGAAATCGCGTATGATGTAGTATCCAATGCGCAACTTGGTGACGTTCTCAGCCTTGATCCCTCTGGTGCGCATGAAGGAATCCACGCTCTCTCTTAGGTACTCCTCCTTGTCCAATCGGGTAAGCTTCTCCCATTCGTAACCGAGGGTCTTGTGCAAGGTATCCTTGACCAGATCGAGCAGGTCCTTCTCCTCCTCGCTCAATGTGGGTTCTATCACCTCGTACAGATACTCGCTGGTGGCGTTGTTGAAGGTGATACGGACATAAGCGAAGTCGGGAACCACAGTGTATGTTTCCAGGACCTCCACGTCGATATCCTCTATCGGCGGTACGAAGGTGACCGCCGAGCCGGGGCGAACCGCTTCCGCTTCAGGCCTGACCGGGACCCTGACCCTGCTGGCCCGGTTCGGGGTCATTCTCCTGAGGAGCTTGAGGTAGGCGTTCCTGGCCTTCTCGGCCCTGCCTATGGCCTCCCACTCCCTTTCCTCCGATATCGGAGTGCGGAACTCGCCATCCCCTTTATCGGTCCCCTTTGCAGCGTTCTCCATCCTCACACCCCCTCAGTACTCCAGGTCCAGGTTCACATAGGCCCGGTTATGCGTGAACTCGTTTACCTTGAAAACGGTCAATGTCAGCTCGTAGATCGCCCTCGCCTCTCCGCTGACCAGCGTGGGCACCAGCGTGTAATCGCCGCCCGCCCCGGCCACCAGTCCCGCCCCTTCCGCCGTCTGGTTGAGGTGGGACCACAGGGCGCTCAAATATCTGGTGGTGAACTTCAACATCACCGCCCCCTCTTCCTCCGTGCCCGTGTCCCCGCTTACTATGTAGGTCTGCGAGTCGTGGTATATAAGGTCGATGACTATGCCCGCAGTGCCCATGCCAGCCACGGATTCGTTGCTGCCGATAAGGTCCACCTGGTCGAACTGCAGGTTCACGGTGCCGTCTGAATTGGGAACGAACACCAAGGAAGGCGAGGCGCGCATGGCCACCCCCTCCTTCTGGTATATCATCAGGGCACCGTTCTCATAACCGTACCATTGCTGTACGTAATAGCGGTTGGGGGCGTAGTACTCTATGCATCCGCCGCCCTCCTCAGAGACGTGCAGCATCGAGCCGCTATAGTTGTAACGGAAGTCCACAGTCACCCCTGTATCATATGTGGTCATGGGCTTCAAGTACAGGAAACCTCCCGTGGGCGATGTGAACACAGGCACGCTGTCGGAACCCAGGCTGAGGGGCTGGAACATGTTGATGGTGGGCCTCTGGGTGACCTGGGCGTTGACTATCAGAGTGTCGATCTTCCCCTTCAGATCCCCGAACTGGCTCAGGACCTGGTCCATGTGGTCCCTCTCGTTCTCCTTCATCCAGACCGGGATGTAGGTGTTGGTGAACATGCTGATAACTGTCAGGAAGACCAGCAGAGCCATGATCGTGCCGATGGTCGAGGCCACTCCTTCCTTGTCCTCTTTGATGAACTTCGACCTGTTAGACGAGCTAAATGGTCTACGGGCCCGTTTACCTTCCCCCATGCTGGTAACCTCAAAATCGCCTGGATGATTTAGTACCTGCAGACTATATAAATATGTCGAACAAAAAGAATTTAGCAAAGGGAACTGGCAGATAGTAAAAACGGCTCAAGTTCCCGGGGCAAGCGCACCTTGTAGCATGCCCAAGCCTCTCAAGACCAGAGTGCGCCTTGCGTAGGTAAATTATTTAATCGTCCTCAAGCATGGGGTGGCTAAGCCGCAGTAACTCAGTTGGGAGAGTGCAAGACTGAAGTCCCCGAAGGCGCAAGCCCGGGGGATCGAAATCTTGAAGTCGCTGGTTCGAGCCCGGCCTGCGGCACCAATATTATCTCTGAACGTCCGAGCGGGACAATGTTCTTTAATGCCCAACACCGATTCGGTGCCGAAATGCATATCACGTCCTTCGAAACCTCGGCCATAGAGGCCAAACGCTTCTCCAAGAGCGGGGAGAAGGTTATGAACATCAAGATAGAGAACAACAGCGCCATCACCCAGGTCTCCAAGGTGGACGGCGACCTCTATCAGATCGATTACCGCTTCACGGCCAACTACACCGGCATGGGCTACATAAAGATCGAAGGGCACCTTAACGTCACTGGCATGGGAGAGAGCGTTATGGAGGACTGGAAAAGGACCAGCAACCTGCCTGTGGACGATGCCAACAACGTGCACAACGCCATTGTCAGCAACTGCATGGTGTCCGCCATTCTGATATCCCGGGAGATCAAGCTCCCCGCTCCCATACCGATCCCGCGCATAAACATGCAGAAGAAGCCGGAGATCCGGCCCAGCGACGGGGTCGAGGTCGCTTAACGGATGTGGTCCAGGGCGAAGGAGCCGATGGTCAGGGCGCTCTTCGTCGCGGTGTACCTTATGTAGGAGCGGGACTGCACGTCGCTTATTCCCCTGATCGCAAAGAAGGTCTTCAACTGGTCCACCTTGAATTCCACCATGCCGTCCATTATCGAGCCCAGCATCTGCAGCTCCTGCTCGCTGTGCATTCCCTTCTCCACTATGAACAGCGACACGGCCTGGTCCCTCTTGCGGCGCCCGCACATCGGGCTTAGGAACCGGAAGGCCAAGTTAGGGTCGGAATAGGCTATCAGGGTGGACACCGAACGGAACAGCATCCGGTAGTACTCGTGCTTCTCCTTGAACGCCTTGGCTATGGACTCTATCGCCTCGGCCAACTTCTCGTGGTCGTTGGGCCTGTCAATGTAGATGGTATGCGGGTCAGCGTCATCCCCTCCCATGGCCCGGGCGTAGGTGTCCACGTACTTCACCAGGCCAAGCTTCTCGTACTCCTCGTAACCGGACATTATGAAGCGCATCTCATCGCGCACGTCCTTGGGCGTCTTGTCCGTCAGGACTATGATGGCCGGGATGCCTTTCCGCAGCCCCTCCATAATGAAGGTGTTGGCCAGCACCTCCTTGCCTATGAACGGGGGGCCGTGTACCATGATGTTCGAGCCGATGGGCATGCCGCCAAGCAACAGGTCGTCCAGACGCGGGATGCCGGTCTTGACCTTGCGCTCCTGTATCTCGAGGGCGCGCTCCTTCTCCCGGTAGGTGATCTCATCCTCTATGAGGCCCTGCTCCCTCATGCGCAGCTCCTCCTGCTTGGCCAGGACGTACTTCTCCTTGGACCTGAGCTCGTCCTCCTTGTTGGCAACCTCGGCCTTCAGGGACTCCAGCTTCTTCATGAGCTCAGCCTCCTCCAGCCCTCCGGTCTCCCGCTTCATCTCCTCCAGCTTCTGGCGCTCCGCGGTGTAGACCTTCTCCCGGTACATCAGGTCCTCCTCGCGGCGGATAAGCTCGTCCTCCTTGTAGGCGATGGCCTCTCGGATGCGGTCCATCTCCTCCTCCCTCTCCTTGAGCCGGACGCGGAGATCGCCGACCTCGTTCTTCAGGGTAAGGAACTCCCTCTCCTTTGACTGTAGCGCTTCAAGTTTGGCCAGAAGGTCGGAGCTCACGCCCCCTCCCCCGTTCCGTATGACGGCCAGCTCATCGTCCTTGAGCTTCAGCTCGATCTTGATGTTGGCCAGGTCCTTCTCCAATGCCGAGTTCCGGGCGGTCAGCTCGTCCTCCAGGTGCCTCCATCGATCGTCCTTGTCCTTGAGCTCTGAATGATAGCGCTCGAGCAGCTCTTTCTCCCTGCTCTCCACAAGGCCGTTGCTACTCCTCCCCTCATCATCACTGGCCCCCTCCAGCAACCTGTTCCGCTCGTCTATGAGCGCTTGGACGCGCTTGACCGTTCCCCCTTCCACATCCGCCGTTCCATCCACGGCGAGCAGCTCCCTGATCGTGGCCAGCTCCGACTCGTAACGGGCAAGGCGCTCCTTGATCTCGGTGACCTCGTCCTCGGGGACCGCGTCCGCTCCCTCTCCCAGCCAGGTAAGCAGAGTGGAGTCCTCCCCCTCGCCGTCCAGCCATCTGCTGAGGCGTTCCATGTCCGCTTGTTCAGCAGCATGGCTGCCATTGTCCTTCTCGGCATGCTCCGTCCGAGCGTCCATACCATCCTTGCCCTCGCTCATCTTCCCGCAGCATCCTCTTCCCAGCAGGGCACCAGTAGCGGCCAGAGAACACTGTCCAGCAAATTATTTAATGCTTTAGTGTCAGCGTCCATCGTCCGTTCCCGGATGCAAGCATATTGCGGCAGCCCCAATTCCGATCATGTGGTAAATATGCTTTAAATATATATTTATATTATATATTATTTCGATCCCTCCTAGAACATCGCGTCGTTCAGAGGCCCCGATCATCGGACAGGGGAATACATGGCCAGTGCGTTCCTGGACAACGTTCCGTGATAAAAAGTTATATATTCAGCGTTACATCTAAGAAACTGCTTGGACCGAGCCAGAGGACTGTCGATGGAAAAAAGGGTGCATGTCAAGATCGATCGCAACAGCGATTTCACGCTACGCGAGGTCTTGAAGAAGATCGAGGAGATCCAGGCGGAGAACCCCGACCTCGACGTCTTCTTTGACGGGGACGATTATGCGATCTGCAGCCGGCCCCGGAAGGTCAAGGGCCGGGTATGAGGCCTGGACCTCAACATTTTATGCTTCAAATGTCAGCGAGGGTTGGAATTGGTAAGTAAGAAGGACGTTCTGAGGGAGAAGGTAAAGCAGATCGATTTCGATGAGATCGTGACCGTGAAGGACCTGATGGAGGCGTACAAGGACTCCTCGATACAGAGCCGGGCCCTGGCCACCTGCGCCATCGCCTACGAGAAAGCTCTGAAGGACAGTTCCCGCCCCACGATCATCCTTGGTCTGGCGGGACCTCTGGTGGCCGCCGGCCTGCGCAAGGTGATCGCGGACATGATCAAGTTCGGCGTGGTGGACGCCATAGTCACCATCGGGGCCATACCCTACCAGGACTTCTACCAGGCACGGGGGTACGGCCATTACAAGTGCTCTCCGCGCTGCGACGACCTGGCCCTC
Source organism: Methanobacteriota archaeon (assembly GCA_012729095.1). Lineage (GTDB taxonomy): Archaea > Thermoplasmatota > Thermoplasmata > Methanomassiliicoccales > UBA472 > UBA472. The sequence goes on from JAAYDU010000007.1 coordinate 14,297, forward strand.
CGCGAGGTGTTCGTTGACAGGATATACGACACCCTGGTGGATGAGGACAAGTTCCGGGAGACCGACGAGTTCATCGGCGACATCGCTGGAAGGCTGGAGCCCAGGGGCTACGGCAGCCGGGAGTTCATGAAGATACTGGGCGAGGCCATCGACGATGAGGGTTCGATACTGTACAACGCCGCCAAGTATGGAGTGCCGGTTTTCGTTCCGGCATTGAACGACTCCTCCATCGGCATAGGGCTCACCGGTCTCTATCACAAGAGGCGCATGGCGGACGAGCCGTTCATGCGCATAGATCCCATAAGGGACAACTGGGAGCTGACCCAGCTCAAGATACGCTCCGAAAAGACGGCGGTCATATACATAGGAGGGGGGGTTCCCAAGAACTTCATACAGCAGACCGAGGTCATCTGCGAGACGCTGGGCCATGACAAGGGCGGCCACCATTACGCCATACAGATCACCCAGGACGCCCCGCAGTGGGGCGGTCTAAGCGGCTGCACCTTCGAGGAGGCCCAGTCGTGGGGCAAGATCAACCGCGAGGCCAACAAGTCAGTGGCATACGTGGAGGCATCCATCGGCCTGTCCCTGTTGGCGGGGTACATACTGCAGTCCGGCGCCTGGAAGGGAAGGGAGCGGCTGAAGTACACCTGGAAGGACGACATGCTGACCGAGGTCGGCAGGGTCCCCCTGGGCCTGTGAGCGCCGTGGAGCGCAGGGCCGGCCGGGCCACCATGGTCATCTACAACTCCTACGACCCCCGGGTCTTCCGCGAGGCGCACCGTAGGATACTGGCCAGGGCAGGCCCTCTGGCCCTGGCCTACGACCTCAACCTGGCCACCCTGGGTTTCCCCTTTCCGGAAGACCTCAGGCTTCCCACGGAGGTCGCCGGCTGGGTGGCCTCCTCCACCTCCATAGGCGAGGACGGTTCCTACCTCAAGGAGCTGGCCGCCAGGGGGCGCTTCCAGGGGTTCCCCTATCCTTCCAAGGGCTTGCCGCCGCAGCTAGGGACCCCCGTTCTGACGACATGCGACCCCGATCCCCGAAAGAGCATCGAACTGAAGCAGATCGTCTCCTTGCTTGAGAACGGCCAAAGCGTCTGTCTTCTTTTCGGCGCCGGGCCCAAGGGCGTTCCCAAGGAGGTCCGCGAGATGGCCAAGAACCATTTGGACATAACGTTCGGAGGGCATTCCCTGGAGACCTGCACCGCCCTGGGGGCGGTGGCCGGGGCCTTGGCCCACGCGCTGAGAAGGGTCTGAAAAGCAAGATTAATACATCCCGAGCGGCTTTACTTCCACGTGGAATACACAAGGCTACGGTCGAGGGTAAGGCTTTGGTCCCTCCCGTCCTTCCTGATGCTGGCCGCCGCTCTCGCCATGTTCCATCTTGGCGGCCCGGAACTGAACCTCAGTGGCCACTGGGTGGGGGTGGCACAGTTAGTTTGGGTGCCGAGCCTGATAGGCTCCTGCGTGACGCTCTGGCTTCTGCTGACCATGAGCGGTGCCCGCGGCAACCGGTCACTGCCGCTTTCCCTGGCCTTCCTGGCAGGGGCGGAGTTCTGCGCGTTACTGCTTCCCGTGACGGAGGTGTCCGGTCTGAGCTGGGGAAATGGCAACGGTCTGATGCCGGCCATATCCTTCGCCGCCCTGGCCCTGACCGCCATAATCTGGACGGCCACCGGGATCGTGGACCCCGCGCGCAGCAGCCGCTCCGTTTACGCCGTGGCGATGTCAGCGGTGCTCATCGTCGGCTTCCTGCTCTCCTACGCGTTCTTCTACATGATGCAGGGGGCGATGGTGATGGGACCCGCCTCCGCCTTGCTGTGGGGAGCGTCATACGACCGCCGCCTGCGCCCGTACGGAAAAGGGACGAAGGCCGGCAGGGCGCCCCTGGCCACCCTGACGTTCGTGACGTTCCTGGGGCTTCCGATGCTGCTTTTAGGGCTCCCCTATCTGCTCAACTAGTAGGTGTCGTAGTGCACCTTGATGCCAGGTATCCCGCATCCGGAGCCCTTGCGCACCTCCCCGACCACCTTGGCCTGGTCCTTGAGGATGGATAGCGCCTCCTCCACGCCCTCCGGCCGCATCACGATAGCGAACCCCATTCCCATGTTGAACGTCTTGTACATCTCGTGGTCAGTGACCCCGCCGATGCGCTGTATGGCCCGGAATACGGGCTGCGGCACTATGGGATCGGTGATCCGGTACTCGAAACCCTTCCTGAGGCGGATGAAGTTCTTCAGGCCGCCGCCCGTGACGTCCACCATTCCGGTGACCTGATCCGCCTCCAACACCTTGAGAACGTCCCGAACGTAGATCTTCGTGGGGGTGAGCAGTTCCATTCCGACGCTTCCGTCCAGCTCGTCCACGTCATCGTGCAGGGAAATCCCGGCCGAGGACAGCACCTTGCGGGCCAGGGTCATGCCGTTGGAGTGCACTCCCGAGGATAGCAGGCCAATGATGGCATCCCCCTCCCGAACCCCCGCTCCCGTGACCATACGGTCCTTCTCGAGGAATCCCAGGGCCGTCCCGGAGAGGTCCACGCCCTTGACCATCTCCGGAAGCACGGCCACCTCCCCCCCCACCAGGTCGACGTTGGCCATCTCCGCGGCCGTGTTCAGCCCCTTTCCGATCCGGTCGGTGATCTGCGGGTTCGGTTCGTCTATGGCGATGTAGTCCACGAAGGCGATCGGCTCCGCGCCCACGCATATGGTGTCGTTGACGTTCATGGCCATGCAGTCGATGCCCACGGTGTCCCACTTGTCGAGCGCCTCGGCCACCAGCAGCTTCGTTCCTACCCCGTCGGTGGCCAAGGTAAGGACGTGGTCGCCCATGTCCACTAGGCCGGTGAACTGCCCGGGAAGATCGATCATCCGGCCTCTCCCGGTGCGCCGGTACTTGAGGTGGCCAACCAGGGCCGTGATGGCCTGGGATTTACGGTCGATGTCCACTCCGGCCTTGGCATAGGTCCACTCTTTCTCGGTCATGTTCCCAATGCTGAATCCCCCCTGTCGATAAAATAGAATCGGTCGTGCAATGGTTTTTTATCCTGCGAGGGCTTGGACGAATCGACATGTCCAAGAACTGGATGCAGGAGCGGAGGCGCGACTACTACTATCGAAAGGCCAAGCAGCTGGACTACCGCAGCCGGGCCTCGTTCAAGCTTATCCAGATCAATGACCGCTTCAACCTCTTCGAACCGGGCATGGCCGTCGTTGACCTGGGCGCGGCACCGGGCGGCTGGCTGCAGGTGGCCGCGGAGCGCGTGGGCCCCAAAGGTATCGTGGTGGGCGTGGACCTGCAACCCATAGAGCCCCTGGAGGGAGTGCGAACGATAAAGGGGGACATACGAAGGGAGGAGGTGCGCGAGGAGCTCCTGGCCATGACCGGTGGAAAGGTCGATATCGTCCTTTCGGACATGTCGCCCAACATATCCGGCAGCTACTCCATGGACCACGCCCGCTCCATAGAGCTGTGCGAGATGGCGCTGTCATTCGCGCTGTCCACCCTGTCCCGCGGCGGCAAGCTGGTCTTCAAGATGTTCGAGGGGGACATGAGCCGCGACCTGGTGGACGAGGTTCAGAAGCACTTCGCCTCGGTGAAAAGATATTCCCCGCAGGCTTCCCGCTCCAGCAGTTCCGAGGTCTATGTCGTGGCCAAGGGCTTCGGCAAGGTTCCAAAGGGCCAGAGCGGCTAAGTTTTTTATTCCGACATGGTCATGGCAGGGGCGATGCTGACATACATAACCATAATGTTCAGTTCCGACGGGGGCCGCCCCTCCGACATATTCAACGCCCTGCACAACATGGGGTTCGAGCCGACCACGGGCAACTACGATGGAGTGTTCAAGTGGGACAAGAGGGCCACCCTGGATGACGCCATATACCTGGCAGACCGCGTTCACATAACTCTGAACGGCACCGGGGCCATTTTCAAACTGGAGACCGTGGCCGAGGCCAACGATACGTGCTGATCATGCGCTGCGGCAAGATCGTCTGCGTCGGCCAGAACTACCGGGAGCACATAAGGGAGATGAGGTCGGAAGAACCGGCCGAGCCGGTCCTGTTCCTGAAGCCTTCCACCTCGCTTATCGGTGATGGCGAGGAGATAATCATCCCCGAGGGCATCGGGATGGTGCACCACGAGGTGGAGCTGGCACTGATCATCGGAAAGGGCGGGAAGGGCATATCCGAAGCCGACGCGCTGTCCCACGTCTCCCACGTGGCAGTTTTCAATGACGTCACCGCCCGCGACGTTCAGACGGAGGCCCGCAAGGCCGGCCTGCCCTGGGCCCTTGCCAAGGGCATGGACACCTTCGCCCCCTTGGGCGAGAGGGTCCCGTTGGACCGGGTGCCGGACCTGCGCTCCCTGGACCTGGAGATGCGGGTGAACGGCGCGCTCCGGCAGAAGGGGAACACCGCCCAAATGATATTTTCTCCCCAGAGGCTGATATCCTACATCTCCCGGTTCATGACCCTGGAGGAGGGGGACGTGATCGCCACAGGAACGCCCAGCGGGGTCGGGCCTCTTGGGCCGGGGGACGTGGCGGAGGCGACCGTGCATGGCGTGGGAACGCTGCGCAACCCGGTGCGGCGCTAGTCCCAGAAACGCTTGGTGCGGGCGTAGGTGACCTCCGCGCTAAGTATGTCCCGCAGGAGATCGTCCTCATTCTCGCTGAAGCTGGATAGTATGCGCGCGGCGGTGTCCGCCCCTATGCCGCGTCCGGCGAAGGCCAGCATCGCCTTCCTTCCGTTGCCCTGCACCAGGGAAGCGTTCTTGAACAGCCGTCGCAGCTCCTTTTCCTCCTCTTCCTTAAGGTCCCTCTTCTTCACCAGGCGGATAATGTCACGGTTATAGCTGTTCAAGGCGGCTATCATCTGCCCGCCGCAGTTGTGGCAGACTATGAAACGGCCGGCCTCCTTGGCCTTGAGCCTCCACTGCGAACCGCAGTTCAGGCAGGACATGTGAAGGCTCTCCTCCTCCAGGCGCTTCTTCAAGGCCATGAGTATCGAGTGGTCGGCGCGCTGCGGCGTTATGAGCTCCTTCGATTGCGTGAGTCCGGCGCGGCCGATGGGAGAGAGGCCGCAGATAGTGATGTCCATCTCCCCCGACTCGATGGCCTGTATGACCTGCACGGTACGCCTGACGTCAAAGTCCTCCCACAGCACCTTGTCCACTGTCTCCTGCATCAGCGGCGAGCTCTCGTACGCCTCTACCAGGCGGGCGAAGCTCACGTTCCGGTAGTCGGCGTCCCTCTCCACGGCCCCGAACTTCTTCGCCACGAAGACAAAGCGCCAGCGCGTGTGGCTGGAGTTCTTCATGACCAGGCGTATCAGGCTCTCCACGGCCGAGGCGTTTATGGAGCGCAGGGTGTCCACTATGGTGGAGGGCGCCACGTCCCTGGGCAGGTCGATCATGACCCGGTAGGGGTCGGTGGTGACGGCAACGCTCTCCCCCAATCTGGCCGAGAGCAGCACGGACAGCATCTTGGATATCGTTTCGTTCACCTTGCTGCCGAAGCACATGTTGAGTATGGCCAGCCGCTTCCCCATTTCCAACGTGATGCGCTGGTCCGTGGGCATGGGGAACTTTTCCCGGTGCCCGTCCAGATAATCGTCCAGGGCCTTGTACGTCGTGCTGTCGCCATGATAGGCCGCGCGGTCGTAACCCCGGCGCATGCGCCCCACCTCCTGCGCCACCTCGAACGGGACCGGAATGTCCTCGCCCACCCAGGAAGGTATGGAGCCTATCTCCTTGACCTGTTCGACAAGCAGCTCCTCGTCCATGATCTCCACTATGCGCCAGGAACGGCCGCGGGTGATGAAGGTGGCGAAAGGTTCCGCGAACGAGATGACAAAGCTCTCGTCCAGGGTGCCCACTATCTTGCGGGAGCCTATGTCCCTGATCCGGTAGGTGCGCTCGTCCGGGATCATGGATATGTTATCGTAGAAGTACTTGCGGCCGCGCCCGGAGCGCTTGTACTCCTCGCCGTTAATGTAGACCAGCCCGATCTCCGCGATCTGCCTGAGCACCGTATCGAACTTCGCCCGGCTCAGCTCCCTGAAGGGATAGGAACGACGGACGATGGCGTAGGCCCTCTCAACAAGCACCGGCCCGGCGGAGGCCATGGCCACAAGCTGGTTGGCTAGGACGGTCAAAGGGTCCTGTCGGACCATCAGCGGTTCGTACCTCTCGGCCATGGCCATGCGGGTGACCACCAGGCTCTCGGCTATCTCGTCCGGGGTGGAGGCGATGATCGCGCCCTCCGACCTCCTGCCGATCTTGTGCCCGGCCCGGCCCATGCGCTGCACAAGTCGGGACACCTGGCGCGGGGAGTTGTACTGGATGGCGAAATCGGACGAGCCGATGTCTATGCCCAGTTCCAGGGACGACGTGCATATAAGCCCCTTCAGGCGCTCGCTCTTGAAGTCATCCTCCATCTCCACCCGGGTCTCCTTGCTCAGCGAGCCGTGGTGGACGCCAACGTTGAAACTCTCGTCCCAGATGTGATAACGGGCGGCCAGCGCCTCGGCTGTGTCCCTGGTGTTCACGAACAGCAACGTGGAGCTGTGCCTCTCGATGAGGTCCTTGGCCATTCTCATGCAGGCGATGAGCTGCGGCTCGCTCTGCAACGTCCCCGCCAGGTCCTTGTCCTGATCCACTATCTCTGGGCATCGTACCCCTATGAGCATCTCCTTGGTGACCTTGGCCCGGACTATGCGCACCTTCCTGCCGACGCCGCCAAGGTAGTTGGCCACCTCCTGGTGGGAGCCGACGGTGGCCGAGAGGCCTATGCGCTGGAACTCCCCCGCCATTTCCACCACCCTCTCCAAAGCCACGGCCAGCTGGGCTCCCCTCTCATCGTTGGCCAGCTCGTGTATCTCGTCCACCACCACGTAGCGAACGTTGGAGAGGTGCGCCCTCAGGTTCTTCCCGGTGAACATGATCTGCAGGGTCTCCGGCGTGGTGATCAGAACGTCCGGAGCGAACTTGGACTGTCTCTGCCGCTCGGACTGCGAGGTGTCGCCGTGGCGCACCGCCACCCTCAGGTCCAGGGCCTCGCCGAACTCCTCCAATCGCTTGAGCATGTCCCTGTTGAGCGCTCGGAGAGGGGTTATGTACAGCAGCCTTACCCCCTTCCCAGGGGTGTTGATCAGGTGATGCAGCAGTGGCAGCATGGCCGCCTCCGTCTTGCCTATGCCGGTCGGCGCTACGAGAAGCACGTTCTCCCCGGCCAGCACCGGAGGTATAGCCTCGCTCTGAGCCCCGGTCGGCTCATTGATGTCCTTGTCCTCCATCACCTTGCGGATGCGAGGGTCCAGCAGTTCGAATACCATGTCCTTACCGTTCAGTATAGCCGATGTTCCTCATCTCTGTGCTCAAGGTACTCCATGAGGTCTATCCGGGTCAGAACGCCCAGCAATATCTCGCCATCGTGCCCGACCACCAGCATGCGGGATATCTGCTTGGAGTTCATGTCCTCGAATGCCTGGTAGGCCGAGGTTCCGGCCTTCACCCTCTCGAAGTGCCTGACCAGTAGCGATCCCACGGCCGCCTCGGGATCGGCGTGACCCTCAAGCTGCTCCCTGAGCACCACTCCAAGCACCCTACCTCCCGCGTCGACCACCGGATAAAGATAATGCGGTTCGGCGTCAATACCCTTGCGCGCGTCCGCCACGCTCATCCCGTAGGACAGGGTTATCGGGTCACCTCTCATCACCTTTTCCACCGGGACCCCGTCCAATGCCGCGGGGTCGTACAGGAAGGGGCGCCTGGCGACCTGGTTCCTGAACAGCGTCTGGTCCCCGGTGACCATGTAGGCGACCACGGAGGCCAGCATCACCGGGATCAGCACCGTGTACCCTCCGACCACCTCGGCCATGAGCACCGAGGCGGCGATGGGGGTCTTGGAAACGCCAGACATCATGGCCCCCATGCCGGCGATGGCGAAAAGGGGGAGGGGGGAAAGGCCCAGCAAGGAGGCGAAGGCCGTTCCCAGCGCCCCGCCCATCATCAGCGAGGGAAAGAAGACCCCCCCGCTGCCGCCGCTTCCGACGGTGAAGCAGGTGGCGATCATTTTCGCCAGGAACAGGACGATCAGGAACCAGATGGAGGTTATCGACCCATCGATGAGCATGGCGATCTCGTTCTCCGCCAGTCCCAGGACCTCCGGGACGAAGAGGCCGAGGCATCCGACCAGCAGCCCTCCGTACATGATCTTGGTGGCCACGGGAAGCTTGCTGCGCGCCGTCAGCCGCTCCGTGGCCCGCATGGTCACTATGAACAGGCGGCCGGCCAGGCCGATCGCTGCTCCCAGCAGGACGATGGCCAGGACTATCAGGAGGTTCAGGTCCATGACCATATCGGGCGCCTTGAAAAGAGGCTCGTAACCGTTGAAGGACACGAACACAAGGTAGGAGACCACGCTTGCTATCATGGATGGTATGGCCGCTCCAGGCTCCAGGTCGTTCTTGTAGGGCACCTCTATGGCGTATATCGCCGCTCCCAGGGGCGCCCGGAAGACCGCGGACAGGCCGGCCGCCGCCCCCGCGATGGCGAAGGTGCGAAGGTCCCCCTTCCTGAGCTTAAGCTTCCCGCCGAAGAAGGAGGCAACCGCCGCTCCGATATGCATGATCGGGCCCTCGCGCCCCCCGCTTCCGCCCGTGCCTATGGTCAGGGCGGAGGTGACGATCTTGAAGATCCCCGAACGGGGCGATACCGAACCTCCACGGTGGTGTATGGCCTCGATGACGTGTCCGGTACCACCCCCGCCCGATTCCGGGGAGAGCTTGGATATGATCAGGCCGGCCAGCAATCCTCCCGCGGCCGGCAGGAACAGGCGGACGTACCAGGGCATTCCCGCCGCTTCATAGGAGGTGTGCCATATCCCCATCAGCAGCCACTGGAACGCCATTGCCCCCAGGCCGGAGAATATGCCGATCATCAGGGACAGCGGTATCCACCTCTTCAGGTATTCCCTGAAGTCCTCTGTTACCAATCCGTGGTATCCCCGAAGTATGTACTGGGCGGCGCGAAGCGCCGCGGGCTCGTCCTGGTTCATGCGGCACCTAGCCTGGCGGCATCGAAATAAATGAGAAACGGGGAAGGGATTTGTTCAAAACGTTCACTGCTTCGCCGGTTCTGCCGGGGCCTCTGGCTCGGTGACCATGGCTAGCATCTCAGAGACATCCATGACCTTGATCTTGGCCCCGATCTTCTTGGCCGCCTGCTGCATGTTCAGCACGCAGAACGGGCAGGTGGTGGCCAGTATATCGGCCCCGGTTTCCATGGCCTCCTTGACCCTCTCGACGCCGATGGCTGTGGCCATATCGTTGTACTGGCTCTTGTACCCGCCGCCAGCGCCGCAGCACCTGGAGTTCTCGCGTATGTTCTTCATCTCCACGAACTCCACGCCCGGAATGGCCTTTATGACCTCGCGCGGCTCGTCGTAGACCTTGGCGTGCCGGCCCAGGTGGCACGGGTCGTGATAGGTGACCTTGGCCTTGAGCTCCTTGGTGAACTTCACCTTTCTGCTCTTGATCAGGTTGTTCGCGTATTGTGCGAAGTGGAGCACCTCGAACGTCGGGTGGGCATAGTACTTGCCGAAATCGTGCAGGATGGTCTTGTAGCAGCCCGCGCACGCGGTGACCATGGCCTTGGCCCCCATATGCTCCACGGTGGTTATGTTGTGCTCCGCGAATCTGTACGTGAGGCCGGTCTGCCCCGTCCTGAGGGCGGGGGAGGTGCAGCACCACTCGTCACCCTCCATGATATTGGTGGAGACGCCGCAGCGGTTCAGGAACAGGACGCTGTCCCTGGCCAATCTCTGCGTGCGGTAGGATGCGGTACATCCGGCGAAGAACACCACGTCAGGGTTATCGGCCTTGGGGACGTCAGGATACCAGGCTCCCCTTTTGTCCCTGGGCTCACCGTACGGATTGCTGCCCGCCTCGAGGCGTTCCCTGATCTTAACGTGGGCGGGCATGGGGCCATGCCCGTTCTCGATGCACCATTCCCTGACCTTCTCCCAGAATTCTGCGAAATCGATGCCCACGTGGCAAACAGTGGAGCACGCTGCGCACGTTGTGCACATGAACAGGGCGTCCACGAACTCATCGTCGATCTCGACCTTTCGGCCCAGCAACTTGTCCAAGGCGGTGCGCTTGCCCAGCTGGGAGATGTAGAACACCTTTCCCCTGGGGGTGACGGACTCCCAAGGCGTCTGCTTCCACGTCTCGCAGACGTGAATGCAATATCCGCATTGAAGACAAGCTTGAACCTCTCTGTCGATGTTCGGTAATTTGACCATTGCGATACCTCTAAGCCCCAGTGAGGAGGGTGGGCGAGTCCCAACCCCGTTTAGATTGTGCAGTATGCATGTCGGACGGGTATTAAAGTTTTTTTCAGCCCTTCCATCGAGATGGCCAACCCCGGTCACGGCAAAAAATACTTCCAACTCCATTATAAACCGTCATCGGGGTCATCCCTCCAATATCGGCGAGTATCCATACCAGGCTCCCTGGTCGCGCAGCATGCGCATGCTGTCCTCAAGGAGCTTGCGATGGCCCTCCTCGATATCGGCCAGGCTCTCCAAGAGCTTCCTTGTTCCCGGCTCCTCCACGATCAGAGCGGCGCCCCGGTACATTTTTGAGGAAGATATCTCCACCTGTATCCCGACCTCCAACGCCTTTATCTCGTCCTCCAGGGTCATGCACCTGTCTGGAGGGAAGGGGAAAGCGTTCTCGGGAACGATGCCCAGCAACGTTCGGGCAGGGGCCACGCTGCCCGGTTCCACGTCAGGGGCCATGCGGCGCATTTCCCGCTCCACCTGCTCCCTGTGCGTTTCCTCGTCCCTTCCCAAACCCCTCAGCAGGGCGGCGCCGTTCTCGTCGCTCACGCACTCGCTGAAACGGCGATAGAACTCGATACCGAACTTCTCCACGCTCAGCGCGGAACTCAAGATCGACAGCTCAAGACTGCCAGGATCGCTCATGGTACATGCACCGTCACATAGACGGAGCTTCTCGCTAAAAAACTATCTCACTATCTGAGCCGACCACTGGAAACCAGGGAGGGCGCTCGTGACCGTTGAGTAACAGGCGGGAGATCAAACCATCACTTGGAAAATTTCCGTTGTTGTCGCTCAGATATCTTTAATACGGGAATCGATTGTGCGGCCATTCTAGGCAGGTCTTAAAAACGTCATCTTGCACGATCTCGCATCGAACTATGGAAACGCGAATGGCAATATCGATCATGGAACGGTAGGCCCTTGTTCGTCGACCAACTGTTCTTAGCCCTTATCGTTCTGCCCTTCGCAGGGGCCATTCTCGCGGCGACACTCAACGGCCACGCTAAGACCAGTGTCCGCATAGCCTTCACCGTCTCTTCCCTGTCGTCCCTCCTGGGCCTGGCCGTCGCATTCCTGATCTTCCTGGACGGTGAGATGCGATGGGAACTGCCTTTCTCGTCCCCTTTCGGCCCCCTCAGCTTCTACTTGGACACCTTGGCGGCATTCTTCCTGGGCACGATATCAGTGGTGACCTTCGCAGTATCCGTGTACTCCTTCGGTTACGCAAACCATTACGAGGGGAAGTACCCGGTCGGCCTGCTGGGCGCCATGTTCAACATCTTCTTCTCGTCCATGGTCATGGTCGTCTCATCATCCAACGCCATCCTATTCCTGATCATGTGGGAGACAATGTCCCTCTCCTCTTTCTTTCTGGTCATATTCGAGCACCGTCAGGAGGGGACGGTGGGTTCCGGTCTGTTCTATCTCATCATGACCCACATCGGGACTGCGGCCATCGGCATGGGCCTACTGCTGATGTACGTCAATTCCGGTTCCTTCGACCTCTCCTCTTTCCCTGGGGCCGCCCAGGGCATGTCCGACGTTCTCCGTTCAGCGGTGTTCCTGCTGTGGCTGGTCGGGTTCGGGGCCAAGGCAGGAATCGTCCCGCTGCATGTCTGGTTGCCCATGGCCCATCCCGCGGCCCCCTCGAACGTCTCCGCGTTGATGTCCGCGGTCATGGTCAAGACCGCCATCTACATGCTCATCCGCTGCTGCTTCGGTCTCCTGGGCGTTCAGGACACCTGGTGGGGCATCACCGTTCTGGCCATCGGCTGCGTCTCCGCTCTTCTGGGGGTGATGTACGCGCTCATCGAGAGCGACATCAAGAGGATGCTGGCCTTCTCCACCGTTGAGAACGTGGGTATAATGCTCATCGCCCTGGGCGTGGCCATGGTGTTCGGGTCGTACGGGCTGAAGGAGCTTGCCGGGCTGGCCCTGATCGCCTGTCTGATGCACGTCCTCAGCCACGCGCTGTTCAAATCCCTCCTGTTCATGGGTGCGGGGAGCGTGCTCCTGGCCACGCACACCAAGGACATGGAGCGCCTGGGGGGATTGGCCAAGCGTATGCCGTACACCGGTGCCATGTTCCTCATCGGGGCCCTCTCCGCATCGGCCATACCCCCGCTGTCCGGGTTCATAAGCGAATGGTTGATATTCCAGGCCATGCTGCAATCGTTCAGCATACCCGATGCCATGGTCAAGATACTGATAACCGTCGCGCTGGGCACATTGGCCATCACCGGTGCCTTGGCCGCCGCAGCCTTCCTCAAGGTCTTCGGGATAACGTTCCTGGCACGCCCGAGAAGCAGGGACGCCGATGAGGCCCGCGAGGTACCGAAGAGCATGCTATTGGGGATGGGGCTGATGGCGGCCCTTTGCGTGCTGGCGGGGGTGCTCTCCTTCGCCATCCTGCCCGGCTTGGACCAGGTATCCGCTCCCTTGGCAGGGGCCTCCATAGCAGACAGCCTTGTGAACGGCATTGAGATAGTACCGACCGTCGGCGAGTTCTCCCAGGCGTCGCCCCCTCTGATCGCGGTCATCATCCTGGCGGTGATGGGACTTGTCCTGACGCTGAGCCAGGCCTACGGCGGGCGTCGCAAGGTGGTCCGGGCGGACACATGGGACTGCGGGACACCCCTCACGGCCAGAACGGAATATTCCGGGCGGGGATTCTCCAACCCGATCAACCGCATGTTCTCCTGGGTGTACCGCCCCATCCGCACCTTCCGGGCCACAAGGTCACCATCCCCTTACATCAGGACGGAAATGAGGTACACCAGCACCACCCAGCCCGTGTTCGAGAAATACCTGTACGGTCCCACCGAGGCCGGGGTACGGTGGGCCGCCAAAAAGATCAGCGTCATACAGACCGGCAGCATACAGACCTATCTGGGGTACATCTTCGTGGTGCTGGTCCTTCTCCTGGTCGCCCTGAGGTTGTGAAATGCTGACATCAATGGTCCAAGCCCTGCTCGTACTGGCGCTGTCCCCCCTCTTCACCGGACTGATCAGAAGGTCGAAGGCCTATTTCCAGGGCCGCCAGGGGGCGTCCGTGCTGCAGCCGTACCGGGACCTAGCCAAGCTGTTCCGCAAGGATTCCGTGCTGTCCCACGATGCTTCCTGGATCATGACCATCACTCCGTACGTGTGCATGACCGCCGTGATCGCCGCCGCGCTGATGGTGCCCTTCATAACCGACAGTTCCCTGGGGTTCGTCGGCGACCTGATCGTGGTGGTCTATCTCTTCGGAACGATGAGGTTCTTCATGGCCCTCGCCGGGCTGGACGCCGGATCGTCGTTCGGCGGCATGGGCAGCAGCCGGGAGATGACAGTGTCGGCCATAGTCGAGCCGACCATACTGCTCTCCATATTCACCATGGCTCTGATATCCGGGACCACCGACCTTAGCGGGATATCCCGCAACCTGGCCACCAGCGGTCTCGACCTGGTGCGTCCCGCTCTGTTCCTGGCGCTCGCTGCCTTCTTCATATCCACCCTGGCCGAGAACGCCCGCGTGCCAGTGGACAATCCTTCGACGCACCTGGAGCTGACCATGATACACGAGGCCATGGTCCTGGAGCATTCCGGCAAGCACCTGGCGCTCATGGAGTGGTCCAGCATGACGAAGCTCCTGCTATACGCGGTGATAATGGCCAACGTGTTCCTTCCCTGGGGCATAGCCACCGACCTTACCGCGATCGGGCTGGCCACCGGCATCGTCGCCATGTCGCTCAAGCTGCTGCTGTTCGGCCTGGCCATAGCCCTGGTGGAATCCTCAATGGCCAAGCTGCGCCTATTCCGACTGCCCAACCTGCTGACCGTATCCTTCTCGCTGTCCCTGCTGGCGGTGATATCCTATTACATACTGTGAGGGACGAACATGGTGAACGATCTCAGCCTGGACACGATAAACGCCCTGGCCGCACTGATACTGCTGGCGGATTTCATGCTTGTGGCCAGTAGCCGCATGAGGTCCCTGACCCGCATATTCGCCCTGCAATCCCTGGCCATGGGGGGCCTGGCCGCCGTGGTGGCCTTCGAGACCGGGGTCGGGCACATATACGTGGTAGCGGTGCTCAGCATAGCGCTAAAGGCCGTGGTCATTCCCCGCTTCATAGACTACACCGCCGACAAGATACAGGTGAACCGGGAGGTGGAGCCCCTGGTCAAGATACCGGGGTCGCTGCTCATTTGCGCGGCCATCACCATGCTGGCGTACTTCGTCACCGAACCCATAATGGAACTGGGCACGGCCATAACCAGCAACTGCCTGGCGATATCGTTCGCCACCGTGCTGATAGGGATGTTCATGATGGTCTCCCGGAGAAAGGCCATCACCGAGGTCGTCGGTCTGCTGGTGGTGGAGAACGGGGTCTTCCTGGCCGCCGTGTCCACCACCTACAGCATGCCGATGGTCGTGGAGCTGGGCGTGTTCTTCGACATATTCGTGGGCGTCATCATAATGGGCGTGTTCGCCTTCCGCATCAACCGCACCTTCGAGACCGTGGACTCCACAGTGCTCAGGAGGCTGAAGGATTGATCGAGATCGCGCTGATATCGCCAGCGGTCCTGGCCATAATCTGCCTTCTGCTAGGCCGCCACACCAGGGCCATAGAGGCCATCAGCGTGGCGGGGGCCGGGTCCCTGCTCGTGTCCGGGTCCTACCTGGCCTTCAGGACGTTCGATGAGGGGGCCATTGACGAGGGCATCTGGTTCATGGACCAGTTCAGCGGCCTTATGATGTTCATCATCGTTCTGATAGGGTTCCTGGCCGTGGTGTACTCCGTGCCCTATATGAGGCAGGAGATGGCCACCGGAGAGGTCGGCAAGAGGAAGGTCTCCTACTACTACGGTTTCCTGTTCCTTTTCATGCTCACCATGGTGATGGTGGTGGTCTCGGACAACCTGGGCATGGTCTGGATAGCGGTGGAGGCCACCACTCTGGTCTCCGCCTTCCTGGTGGGCTTCCACAACAAGGCGACCTCCCTGGAGGCCACCTGGAAATACCTGATAATCTGCTCCATAGGTATATCGCTGGCGTTGCTCGGAACGATATTCGTGTACGCCTCCTCGCTGCCGGTATTGGGGGAGGGCAGCGATCTTCACTGGACCTCCCTGATGGCCGTGGCCGGACAGCTGGACCCCGCCTTCCTGAAGATCGGTTTCGTGCTGGTCCTCATCGGTTACGGGACCAAGGCCGGTCTGGCGCCCATGCATACCTGGCTGCCGGACGCGCATTCCCAGTCCCCCAGCCCGGTGAGCGCCCTTCTGTCGGGCGTGCTGCTGAACTGCGCCATGTACGCCGTGCTTCGCTACCACATACTGCTCACCCACTCCCCTCTGGGAGGGGGGTTCAGCAGCGGCATGCTCCTTCTGTTCGGAATGCTGTCCCTGGGGGTCGCTGCCGCCTTCATCATCACCCAGAAGGACTACAAGCGACTGCTGGCGTACTCCAGCATCGAGCACATAGGCATAATCGCGATCGGTTTTGGTTTCGGAGGGTTCTGGGGTGTGTTCGGTGGATTGCTGCACATGCTCAACCACTCGCTTACCAAGGCCCTGCTGTTCTTTGGCGCAGGCAACGTGCTGCAGAAATATGGCACCAAGAACATCAGCGAGGTGCGGGGGGTGGGCCGAACGATGCCCTTCACCGCCGCTTTGCTGTTGCTGGGGGCCCTGGCCATTACCGGGTCCCCCCCTTTCAGCATATTCATCAGCGAGATCATGGTCCTTGCCGCGGGCATTGGCCAGGGGAGCTTCCTTCCCGTCATCATCTACTCAGGTATACTGGTGGTGGTGTTCGCCGCTTTCATGGGGCACGTCGTGAGGATGATATTCGGGGAACCTCCCCCGGGAATTGAAAAGGGAGAGATATCCAGGTCCGGGCTGCTGCCGATGGTGGCCCTGGCCGCCGCCATAATGATCATGGGGCTGTACATCCCTGGCCTGCTCGGGGACGCATTGAAGGAGCTGATCGGTCTGTTCGGAGGTATGGAATGAGCGAGGACGGGCTGGAAGGTATCGTGAAGGAACTGCGGCGCGAGATCGGTGAGGACCTGCGCCACTCCGGTCCATGGGACAGGGGGATGCAATGCGAGGTGGAGCGATCGCACCTTGCGGGGGCGGTCGGGACGCTGATCGCTAAGCACGGGGCGTCAATGGTCTCAATGCACGCCACCGACGACCGGCAATCCCGGGGGTCGTTCGCCCTTCACTATCTCCTGTCTTTCCCGTCCAAGCGCGAGCTGCTCATGCTTTCCGGCGAGACGGACGGCAGCTTCACCTCCCTTACCCCCCAGATCTACCACGCTAACTGGTACGAGCGGGAGGTGATGGACATGTTCGGCCTGGTGGCTACCGGTCATCCCGACCCCCGACCCCTGGTCCTCCACGATGGCTGGTACAAGGGCTCTCATCCTCTTCGTAAGCATATCGGCTGCGACGACGGGCTGGCGCCAGAGCGCCGTCGATACGAATTCAACGTCTTGAAAGGGGACGGGGTCTTCGAGGTCCCTGTCGGCCCGGTGCACGCGGGGGTCATCGAGCCCGGGCACTTCCGCTTCTCCGCCGCCGGAGAGTCCATACTGAACCTGGAGGTACGCCTGGGATATGTGCACAGGGGCGTGGAGAAATGCCTGGAGGGGGCGCCCCCCGGCAGAGCTCTGCGCATGACGGAGAGGATATCTGGCGATAACGGGGTGGCGCACTCCCTGGCCTTCTGCCAGGCGTATGAGGCAGGCCATGACGTCCCTCCGCGCGCCCAGTACGCCCGTTGCATACTGGCCGAGCTGGAGAGAGTGTACAACCATCTGGGCGACATCGCCGGGCTGGCGTTGGACACCGCCTTCGCCGTTCCCGCCGCTGACATTTACGCCCTCCGGGAGGTCATGCTCGGCCTCAACGCCCGTATCACCGGTCACCGGATGCTATGGGGGGCGGTCACCCTGGGCGGGACCCGGGACCTTCTGAGCGAGGCGGATGTGGACGACGTGCAGGGCACTCTCATGAAGGTTGGCAACGAGCTGCGCACCTCCGTCGAAAGGATGAGGTCCAGCCCCTCGTTCATGGACCGGGTGGATACCACTGGTATAGTGGAGGAAAAGGTCGCAAGGGACCTGAGGGTGGTAGGGCCGATCGGACGGGCCAGCGGCCAGGACCTCGATGTCCGGCGGGACCATCCCTACGAGGCCTATTCGAAGCTGAACTTCAGGGTGCCTCTGTTCAGGGAAGGCGATGTCAGCGCCCGCATGAACGTCCGGGTCCAGGAGGTCGACGAGTCCATTAGCCTGGTAATGGAGGCCCTGGACCGCATGCCGTCAGGCGGAGGTTCCAGCCGTCCAGGGCCGCCCCGGGACGGGGTGCACGTCGGACTGGTCGAAGCTCCCAGCGGGGAGCTCGTCCACATCATACACACGGAGGGCGGGAAGGTCGTCCGTCACAAGGTCCGCGATCCCTCCTTCTGCAACTGGCCGGCGATACAGGAGGCGGTCCTCGGGGACATAGTGCCGGACTTTCCCCTGATAAACAAGAGCTTCAGCCTGTCCTACGCGGGCAACGATCTGTAGGTGGACCTCGAATGATGCAAAGCATGCTGTTCAAGAAAAGGAGGACATTGTCCCTGCGGGAACTGCTGGACCAGCGTGTCGGCTGTCCCCTGGCCGACCCGCTGATATGCGACATGTGCGGCAAATGCTCCGAAGCTTGCCCGACCCAGGCGATCAGCGTGAGCGACAGGTGGTCGGTGGACCTGGGAAAATGCTTGTGGTGCGGGGACTGTTTGGAGACATGCGAGAAGGGAGCATTGTCCATGGCCGGCGGCTGCGAGGCCGCGGGCCGCAGGCAGGACCTCATTCTCTCTGCCGAGACCGAACGGTCGGCCTTGCGACTTAAGGATGAGACCAGAAAGGTGCTGGGCCGCTCCCTGGCCATAAGGGAGGTTGACGCTGGCTCGTGCAACGGCTGCGAGGTGGAGGTGAACTCCCTCTCGAACCCGATGTACGACCTGGAACGTTTCGGCATCAGGATGGTGGCATCCCCTAGGCACGCCGACATGCTGCTTGTGACCGGCCCGGTCACCCGGAACATGCTCCCGGCGCTGATGAAGACCTATGCGGCCACGCCCGAGCCCAAGCTGATCGCGGCCCTGGGCACATGCGCCATCTCCGGATGCCCCTTCGGGAACAGCTACGCCTCGGGCAAGGGGGTGTCGGACGTCCTGCCGGTGGACATATTCATACCCGGTTGCCCTCCGCACCCCCGCACCATAATCATGGCGCTGCTCGAAGCGTTGGGGCGGCTGCAGGTCACTTGACCACTATTACCGTGCAGGGAGAGTTGCGCACCACGTGCTCGGACACGCTGCCAATGAGAACCCGGTCCAGGACCGTCTTGCCCGACGTCCCGACGATTATGGCCGAGGCGCCGACCCTTTCGGCCACGGCGATCGCGGACTCGGCGGGCGCCCCGGTCTCCAGCAGGGTGGTGGTCTCCAATCCCTGCTGTGTGGCCCTTTCCTTGATCTCCTCGAGATGCTTCTTGGCCTCCCCCACGGTACCCTCCCGGTTCTCCTCGTGCCGGGGGCCTATGACGAAGACGACGTACAGCTCCTCGCGGTGCAGACGAGCATACTCCAACGCATAATCGACCGCCTTGGCCGTGTGCGCCCTGCCATCGGTTGCCAGAACAACGCTCATTTTTTCCCTTCTTGACTTGAAAGCGTTTCGCCAGGATATAAGGTTGTCAATGCCACAGTTCACCCATCCGGTCCTGGCCTCTTGGAACAGTAGACGATGTCCTCATGTTCCAGGTGACCAAGCTCGGCGAAGAGCCTCCGGGACCTCCGGTTGCCTTCGTGTACCTGCACTGCCGTGATGTTGACCCCTAGGGATGCAAGCTCCTCCTCGGCCCTCTGGACAAGCTGCCTGGCTATGCCCCTGCCCTGCTCCTCTGGCAGAACGGCCGAACGGTTCAACCAACCCTTGCGAAGGTCATGGGTGGCCAGCACCGCGCCGACGATCCCGCCCCGGTCCTCGGCCACCAGGTAAATTGAGGGGTCCCTTCCCACCTGTTCGAGCGCTCGCTCCCAGAGTCCCTTCCCCCCGGCTGGTGGGCAAGCCCCGACCTCCTCCACAGTTCGGCGACCTTGTCGTGGTCGCCAGGGCGCATGCGGCGGACCTCCGCGCTCATACGTCAAGCTCCAGGCCGATGGGGCAATGGTCCGAGCCCATCACATCTGGCAAGATGAAAGCGTTGCGGCACTTCGATCGCAGCCCCTCGTCCACGAAGAAGTAGTCTATGCGCCACCCGACGTTCCTCTCCCTGGCCCTGGTCTTCATGTCCCACCAGGTATATCGCTCCGGGGACCTGTCGAACATTCTGAACGTGTCTACGAACCCGGCCGCGAGGAGATCGTCTATCCATTTCCTTTCCTGGGGCAGGAACCCCGAGGTCCTCCCGTTCTCCTTTGGCCGGGCCAGGTCTATCTCCGTGTGCGCGGTGTTCACGTCCCCGCAGACCACCACGTGCCTTCCTCCCTCTACGATGCTCTTGACAATCTCCAGGAACTCCTTGTAGAAATCCATCTTGTAACGCAGCCGTTCAGGGGAGGCCTTGCCGTTCGGGAAGTAGACGTTGAACAGAACCAGGTCGTCGAAGTGGGTGACCAGGGTCCGTCCCTCCATGTCGAAGCGCCCCTGCCCCAGTCCAGGGACCACCTTGCTCGGTTCGACCTTGGTGTACGTGCACACCCCGCTGTACCCCTTCCTCACCTCAGAGGATGCGAAATACGAGTGGTAGCCAGGAACGTTCCGCAACCCTTCCGGAAGCTGTTCAGGGGTGGCCTTGGTCTCCTGCAGGCAGATGATGTCCGCCCCGTCCTCTTTCAGCAGGTCCCCAAGTCCCTTCTTGTAGGCCGCCCTTATCCCGTTCACGTTCCAGCACAGCAGGCGCGTTCCGATCACCGTCCAGCAGATTGGAGCTTCTCGATTATAAAGTGTGCTGAGCGAACATTCATGCCCTGTCCCGAGCAGTGTTCACCGTTGATGCGCGTGACATTGCCAAAGCGTATGCTGGTCGGGATGGGCGGCTCGTAGAGCTCCCTGCGCGCAGCGAGGTTCGCTGGAACAGTGGCCATCGCGCTCGGTTCGGAGAGCAGCGGATGAAGGGCTGATGGAGGGGACGGGGCTCAAGCACCGCTCGGAGGTGAAGGTCGGCCCTTTCAAGGAGGCCCTTATCGGCAGCACCTCCCACCACCTGGTCCAGGGGGCCAGGCGCCGTTTCTCATCGTCTTGCGAGGGAAGGTCCGGACGAACCGCCCCCCTTTTTTTGTCAAAGGACATATTTACATAAGACGTTGGAGGGGCAGGTGGGGCGGTCAGCGGCACCGGTCACTTCTGCCCGTTCAGTTGAAAACCGGTGCCCATCGTTCTTGAGGCCATGAACGGAGAAGGCAGGAGCAGGAACTGGAAAAGGGACTTCTTCACCATATGGGGAGGGCAGTCCATCTCCCTTGTGGGAAGCGGGCTGGTGCAGTTCGCCCTGGTCTGGTGGCTGACGGTGGAGACCGGCTCGGCCACCGTTCTGGCCCTGGGAACCCTGATGGGGGTGCTTCCGCAGATACTCATCACCCCCTGGGCCGGGGCGTACGTGGACCGATGGAACCGCCGGCGGACGATGATCGCCGCGGATTCTGCGATATCCTTCCTGGCACTGCTGCTCATGCTGGCCTTCCTGGCAGGGACGGCGGAGGTGTGGATGGTTCTCCTGGCCATGTTCGGGCGCGCCGCCGTCTCCGGGTTCCACTGGCCGGCCATGCAGGCCGCCACCTCCATGATGGTGCCGGAGCGGCACCTGGGAAGGGTAGGAGGTCTCAACCAGGCCATGTTCGGCCTATCCAGCATCATAGCCGCCCCGGCCGGCGCGGTGCTGATAGCACTGTTCCCGATGTGGGCGGTGCTGTCGGTGGACCTGGTAACCGCGGTCCTTGCCATCGTTCCGCTGCTGTTCATCCCGGTGCCCCAGCCGAAAAAGGAGGCGGCGGGAAGGCCATCGCTCATGAAGGAGATGAAGGAGGGCCTGGCATTCCTCAGGGAATGGCACGGCGCAATTCCCATCATAGTGCTGTTCATGATCGCCAACCTCCTGCTCAGCCCGGCCTTCTCCCTGCTGCCGTTGCTGGTGATGGACCATTTCCAGGGAGGGGCCGCGGAGTACGCGGCCATGGAGGCCCTGGCCGGCATCGGCATGCTCATCGGCGGGATACTGCTGGGGGCGTGGGGAGGCGGCAGACGCAAGATAGTGACCATGCTGGTCTCCACGTTCGCGCTCAGCCTGGCCATCACAGCCATGGGGATGGTCCCGGCCGAGCGGTTACTTCTGGCCTACGGCCTTGCGGCAACGGTCGGGCTCTCCCTTTCCCTTGTGAACGGTTCCATGATGGCCATGATGCAAGCGTCCGTGCCCTTCGCAAAGCAGGGAAGGGTGTTCGCCCTGATCAGCGCCGGGGTGGCCGCCATGATGCCGGCAGGGCTGCTGATGGCCGGGCCCCTGGCCGACGCGTTCAGCGTTAGGACCTGGTACCTGGTGGCCGGCGTTCCCATGATAGCGCTCTCCCTGGCGTACATGTCGTCCAGGTCGGTGCTTAACATCGAGGACCAGGTAATGAAAGGGTCGGCCAAGGACCGCCAGTAGAGGGACGAGAGGGCACCGTCGGACCGATGCGCCTTGCTCTGCCATCTGATAATCGTCACCCACATCACTTATATCGATCCGGGGCAATCCGCCCCGGTCAGGACAACCATGGACCACTACGGAGCTGTCGTCATCGTACCCAACCTCTTAGCGTCCGCCTTCACCGCGTGGGTCGCCTACAAGGTCATCTCCGGTAAGGAGACGGAGCACCGCAATGCCATGGCCATCTGCTTCGCCTTCGTTTCCTTGAACTCGTTGGTGCTGCTGTCAGAGAAGATGGTCGGGGATATGGACCTGGCCTTGGCCATCGTCGCCCTCGAGTACGTCTGCGAGTCGATGATACTGATATCCCTGCTGGTGTTCGTCACGCAGTACATCGGCCTGGGCAGGCACGTC
>JAAYDU010000048.1 GCA_012729095.1 Methanobacteriota archaeon
CGTCACCACGGTTAAACGACCGTGGCTCCATTGAAGCTAGGTGAGGCAACCAAAACAGGCTAGGGCGTGATGACCACCGCGTTAGAGCATCATCGTTCCGAACGAAGGCCGACAGAGGCAATGAATTATATGCACCTGAGAATTATTTCTTCCACGGTGTGGAATTGGAGAAGGCAAAAGGGACCGGTTCGGCGATATTGGCGATCATAATAATGGCCATAGTGGTCTCCACCGCCTATCTGGCCGCGGGAGCGGTGCACAACTGGATAGTTCCGCCGGAGGAGGACCCGGTGGCCGTCGTAAGCCTGGTCGAGATCGACACTGCCGGTCTGGGCGGCGCCGTCGAGCATCCCCCGGTGCCGGCGGTATGGACATCGGTGGGGGAGTACGACCTGGGCGTCAGGGTGACGGGTCTGCGCAGCGAAGCAGGCATAGTCACCAAGCTGTCCATAGCTCACGACGGGATATCTAGCGATGATGTCGAGGTGTACTACTTCGACACGGTCAGCAACAACTGGAGGCTACTGGTGATGCAGGACAGGGGGAACGAGCTGGTGACCGCCCTCGGTCTCACCGGAGGCATCGCCATGTACGAGGGGTACGACCACATACACCGGCTGATAATATTCTCGGACATAGAAGGCGCCTGCCAGGTCAGGGCTTGGGTCGAGGTGTCTTGAGGCCTCGCTACTTCCGGCCGACCCTGTTCTGGGCGACCCACCATACAATTATAAGGTCATATCCCTATAAATGCCGGGTCAGGTGCGGGAATGGATGCCACGGTGAAACGGATACCCAGCGGTGTCTCTGATTTTGACAGCATAATAAAGGGAGGGATACCCATAGGTTCCGTGATCCTGCTCATGGGCGACCTGGGCGCGGGTCAGCAGGAGTACGCGCTGACGTCAGCGTCCAAGATATCTCTGGTCAAGGAGAACCCCTCGGTGTCCGACTACTATCTAGGGCACAGGGTGGGCCAGAGGGTAATGCCCAAGAAGATATGCTACGTCACGTTCGCCCGCTCCCAGGAGGACATACTGCAGGAGATAAAGGCTTCCTTCAATCAGGATTTCTACGGGGCTTTCGAGAGGAACGTCATGTTCAAGGATTTCTCCAAGCAGTACTTCCGCAACACGCTGGTGCCAAGGAGCTGGACCGGCGAATCTTCCGCCGGCCTCTTCGCGGACGACGGCCAGCAGAACACGCTGGAGGCATTGGTGGACTACCTGGACGCCAACGCCCACGACAGCATGGTGATAATCGACTCGCTGACGGACCTGGTGGTGAACAACCAGATAGAGGAGATGGACCTGGTGGCGGTGATGAGGGGAATGCAGCGCATGGCGAAGCGCTGGAGAGGTGTGATATACCTCCTGCTCACCAAGGACATAGTGGACACCAGGAAGGAGAAGCTCATAATGGACTCGGTGGACGGAGCGCTCGTCTTCGAGTGGAGCAAGTTCGCGCAGTCGTCGAGAAGGCAGCGATACATGTACGTGGAGAAGTTCATGAGCATACTGCCGCACCTCGACCAGCAGCGCATAGCCAGGTTCGCCACCATAGTGACGGCGCAGCACGGCCTGGTGGTAATCGACACGGAAAGGATAGGGTGATGGGAATGGAGAAGGTCAGGACGGGGATGGACGGTCTGGACGAGATGCTCTACGGGGGCATTCCCAGGTCGTCGACGGTGGTGGTGATGGGTTCCTTCGGTACGGGGAAGACCACCTTCGGACTGCAGTTCCTAAATCAGGGGCTGGCCGAGGGCGAGAAGGGGATATTCATCTCCCTGGAGGAGGACAAGGAATCGATACTCGCCGACGCGGAGGCGCACGGCTGGGACATGCGCTCCAAGCTGGACGAGAAGATGCTGGAGATCGTGAAGCTGGAACCCACGGACGCCAAGGTGACCATACAGAGGATCAAGAGCGAGCTGCCGGAGTTCATCAAGAAGTTCGGGGCGTCCCGCATAGTGTTCGATTCCATATCTTTGCTGAACTTGCTGTTCGACAGCGATCACGATAGGCGGACGAACCTGTTCAACCTGTCCCAAATGGTCAAGAAGACCGGAGCGACGCTCATCATGACCGCGGAGGTGAAGGACGACAACCCGTTCGCCTCGCGCGACGGGCTGATCGAGTACGTGGCCGACGGGGTGATATCTCTGCGTTACCTGGAGATGCCGTCAAGGAAAGAGCTGATGCTCTCCCTGCGCATAATCAAGATGAGGAGGACCGAGCATTCCAGGAAGAT
Source organism: Methanobacteriota archaeon (assembly GCA_012729095.1). Lineage (GTDB taxonomy): Archaea > Thermoplasmatota > Thermoplasmata > Methanomassiliicoccales > UBA472 > UBA472. Next base: position 2,254 of record JAAYDU010000048.1, read on the forward strand.
AACGCCTTATTCCATAACCGGCAAGGGTCTAGAAGTGCACGTGGGCTCCGAGTTCTGAGCAACATTTATTCGCCGTTCCGCCATAGCTGTAGCGATGAAGCTTTACCGGGTCGGCAAGGTCAAGAAGGTCTTTGAGGTCGACGACAGCACGTTCGAGTTCCACTTCTCCAACAGCATCTCCGTTTTCGACAAGATCATCCCTACGGAGATACCGCACAAGGGCGAGGTGCTGTGCCGGACGTCCGCCTACTGGTTCAGGCTTCTGGAGGAGCATGGCATCCGTTCGGACTTCATCAAGCTGACCGGCAAGGACCGCATGCTGGTGAAGCGCGTGGACGTCATTCCCGATTATTCGAAGCTTAACAATGACACGACGAACTACCTGATCCCGCTGGAGTTCATCTGCCGCCATTACAACGCCGGTTCGCTCAACGACCGCGTCAAGGAGGGAAAGATAACTGTCGAGCAGCTCGGCTTTCCGAAGGGCCACCAGCTGAGGTACGGCGAAAAGCTCCCGAGGCCGTTCCTGGAGGCGACCACGAAACTGGAGGAGACCGACCGGAACCTGACGGACGAGGAGGCCATGCGCATCTCCGGTCTCACCCCAAGGGAATACCAGGAGGTGTTCGACACCATCGCCAGGATCGATTCCCTAATCGCTGAACGCGCAAAAAAGGCCGGTCTCATCCACGTGGACGGCAAGAAGGAGTTCGCTTACGACGAGCAGCGCCGCCTGATGATCGTGGACACGTTCGGAACATTGGACGAGGACAGGTGGTGGGATGCGGCCGAGTACGAAAAGGGGAACTGCGTTGAACTTTCAAAGGAAATGGTACGCCAGCACTACCGCGAGACAGGCTATCACGAGGCGCTTTACAGGGCCAGGAAGAACGGAGAGCCGGAGCCGGACATTCCGGCGTTGCCTGACGCGGTCCGGGACCGGGTGAGCAAGCTGTACATCGACATGTACGAGAGGATGACCGGGGAGAGGTTCTGACCCCCGGCCCTAGTACACCGACATGTCTATTATCCATATGATCATCGACAGCAGGGTGACGAACAGCATTAGGTGCCCGATGCATTGGGGCAGATCCTTCGGTCATTCAGGGGCGGCACGCCATCCCAGAACGCCCATGGACATGGCGACCTGGAGTACCGACAACAAGGGTACCCAGATCAGGAAGGAGTAATGGAACACCGCTCCGGCTAGGTCTCCCAATGCCCCGCTCACCTCAATGTCCAAACCCATGAAGTCCAGAAGTATCACTGGTATAATGTACAGTAAGAAAAGCACTGCTAATATGTGTGAATGTAACAGCGTCCTCCGCTTTTCAGTTTTCACATGAAATCCCGACGAAGTCTGATTGTCATGGGTGTTCAGAAATGCCAAGTTCCATGTACTCTGAGCGTTGCCTGGCACCATTCATGTCTATATGGATGAGAGCGGGGACCTCGGGTTCGGGACCGGGGGATCTAAGTACTTCGTCGTTGCGGCCTTGGGGATAAAAGATTCTCGAGCACTTGACCGGTTGATCAAGAAAGAGAACCGTAGATTGGGATCGAACGGTGCGAGATCGATCGATCACAAGTTCAATAAGAGCAGCGAAAAGGTCAGGTTAAGTCTGCTTCGGGGGGTGTCCGAAACAAATTCGCAGATCAGCTGGAGAGCGATCGATAAAGAGAACACTAAGGTTCACGTTCGAAAAACCAAGGATGAAATTTACCTGATGCTATCCGCTGAGGTTCTGAACGATATCATCCCTTATCGGGTGAACACCGATGTCATCATACACATTGACAGGATGTCAAGTAAAAAATCCGTCAGGGATGCCATGTCCACTTGTTTGTCATCCAGATCAATTAGTGATAGGATCGGCATATCATTGCCCAACGTCCGTATCGAACATCAGGTCCCCTATGATGTTCCAGGTTTGCAGGTGCAGGATTTCGTGGCGGGCTCGGTGTTCCAACACCTGGAAAGGGAAAATTCCGCCTATTGCCAGATCATCGAGAACAAAGTCATATCTGGGGTCAATATACGTTTATAATGATGCAGCCCCCGGAGGGAATGTTGTTAGGTACACCGTCCGGTGCCCATACACCCCCCGGGACTTACCTGCAAATGATTATTCGATTCTAGGAAGAAATAGTTAACAATTACCTGCAGCTCGATCGGACCAGGTCCGAACCTGGATCCTGCCACTCCGTCTGCTGATGGTCCGGGCTGCTGATAGGGGGAAAGACGGACATTGATGATCTTCAATGGATATCTCTGAAAGCCATGCCGCGGCAGGGGCGATGCGACCGTTTTCCGATCAGAACACTGCGCGCACCAAGGAGATCATGTTATGCCCGCTTTGGCGGCGATCGGGCAAGCTAAGTCTCTGGTAAGATGATACTACTGCAGTACCACCTTCACCAGCTTCTTTCCCTCGGAGCATTCGATGTCGCCGATGACCTTGGATATGCGGGCCTTGTGGCCCTTATCGATGCCTAGCGGGTGACAGAGACGGTAGCTCTGGCAGCCAAGGTTGTCGCACTTGATCGCCTCGTAAGTGATGGTGGTGCCCTCCAGGGCGCCTTTCTTGGACACCGCCCCCTCCATCTTCTCCTTCTCGACCTTGACCACTCGAACGCCGTCCTCGTGCACCTTGCAGTCATGCTTGACGTCACGCACCTCTACGATGCGGTACAGGGCACCAGCATCCAAGTTGAAGCACACCCCTTTCAGTTTGCAGTCCTTGCACTCCGTCAGCGGCCCCAGGTAGATGAAGCGACCATCTACCTTGGCCTGTCTCTCCCCTATCACGGTGATCATTAGACAAACCTCCCGATCAGATGACCCGGGTGATGGAGGCTATGCGCTCGGCCGCTTCCCTGGTGAGCCCCATGCCCAGTATGGTGAAGCGGTCCTTGCGTATCTGGTGCGCGGTGACCAGAGCCTCCAACACCTGCTCCTTGCTTACCCCCAGCTCCTTGGCCGAAGTGGGGGCGCCTATCTTCGTCAATGCCTCCCGGATGCGCTTCCAATCGCCTCCGTGAAGGTACATCATCATTATGCAGCCGACCCCGCACTGCTCCCCGTGCAGCGCCTTGCCGGGCGCTATGAGGTCCAGGGCGTGCGAGAACATGTGCTCGCTGCCCGACGTGGGTCGTGACGACCCGGCCACGCTCATCGATATCCCGGAGATGATTATGGGGCGGATGGCTATCCACACGCTCTCCTCCAGGTTGGGCCGGATAAGGTCCGCGTTCTCGATTATCGTCTGCGCGGTATAGCTGGCCAGTGCGTACGCCGAACGGGAGAACTCCTCGTATCGCAGCCTGCGGGCGAACTCCCAGTCCATCAGGGCGGTGGCGTTGCTGATCACGTCGGCGCACCCTGCGGCCAATAAACGGTACGGTGATTTGGCGATGATGCCCGTATCGGCTATCACCGCCAGCGGAACGCGGGCCTCGTGGGATATGGGCCCGGATTCGCTTCTGATGCTGGCACGCCCGGAGGCTATGCCGTCGTGCGAAGCTGAAGTGGGAACGGAAAGGAATTCCTTGTGAAGGTTGGTGGCTGTCATCTTGGCCAGGTCTATCTTGGAACCGCCGCCGACGCCCAGCAGGAAGTCGGCATCGCACTCGTGCGCGGCCTTCATGACCTTGTCAAGATTGTCGTTGGTGGCCTCCCCGACAGTGACGATCTGCACCTCAAAGCCATTGTCCATCAGGGCATCGCGGACGGCGCTGCCGGCCACCTTCATGGTCCTCTCGCCGGTCACTATCAGGCCGGTGCCGCTGAGCCCGAAGTCCTTGCAGGAATCGGGAACCGTGCGAATGACGTCATGGCCCGCCAGAACCTGCCTCGGAAAAAGCATCGAGCGAGCCTTGGTAAAATCTCCATCGTCCAATCCAAGCACCCTGGTGGCCCCTATTATCTCGATAGCAGTTCTTCAAGTTATCGGTAATCTGGCGATGGTTCGCCAGGCTGGCCTTTCAGCCCCTGATGCGCCTCAGCGCCTCCCTGAAACCCGCCCCTCCGTCGAGGTGGCCGTCCCGTATCTCCAGGAGCACGGGCAATCCCCTCAGGTAGGGAAGGAAGGACATGTCCACCTCACCCTCGCCGATCATCACCCCTTCCACGTCAGGCCGCCGGGCGTCCGAAAGGTGCACGTGGCGCACCGCCTCGCCGAGCTCCCTGAACATGGAGAGCACGTTGGCGTTCCCGTCATCTTCCACGCCCAGGTAGGCGTGGGAGACATCCACGGTGAAGCCCGCCACCAGCTCTTCCACCTCACTCATCTCAGCAGGGGTGCGCATGAGATTCGAGCACAGCCTCCGGCCGCGATGATGGTAAAGCAGCGGCATGTTCTCCAACCAGATGTAGTCAGGCAGCATGTCGAGCGAGGCGCGCAGATCGGCCACCATTGGCGAGGTGTCATCAACACGGTGCTCGGTCATCCCGCCCGGGTGTATCACCACCGGGCGAGCGGTGCCCTCGCCGGCCTTGGTGATCTCCCGAACCCGGCGCACACTGGCCTCCCTCCATGAACGGTCCGGGGAGCTGAGGTCCAGCAGCCGCCCGTCCCCAAGCTCCTCCGGCGCGTGCAGTATCAGCTCCCCGTCGAAGCCCTCGCAGAACGCCTTCACCTCGAACATGTCATCCCCCGGCAGCACCAGCAGTTCCAGGAAATCAATGCTGAGGGCGGATATTACGTCATGGTCGACAAGGGTGGCCACTGCTCCCAGGCGCATGGGGGCGTTCATGAACGGTGAACGTCACCGCCGTAGATAAAGAGTTGATAGAAAAAGAGGCCGGCAAGGGATGCAAGGTGGAATATCACTATTCTTTAGGAGGAGAATAGTGGGGGGGGGTCCCTTGCGCGTGCCTCTTAAATCTAACGAATCATAGTTAGATATTTAAAACTTATGATTCATTTAATCATTTTATTAAAGAAATATATTCATTTTAAAAAATTATGTATCTCTGCTTCTGGATAATATGCTTGGGGCCCATGGGCAATACCTCTTGGAGACTCAATGAAAAAATAATTGATTCTTATATTACAGTAGCCCACCGCGCGCAGGGATATCGCCGGTACATTTCTACCGCGCGACATTCTAAGGCAATAATTCATAACCGAACAATCGATTGTGTACTGGAAGGGAAAGGGGTGCCTGGTACAGCATGAGCTCAGGAGATGGCAGGGGAACGCTTGGGGACAGGATCGGCCGGACCATAATATGCACGCTTGACCTGAACGGCCGCTTGAAATATTACAACCGTACCGTCGAAGCGCTGCTGGCCACCAACGAGTCTCGCCTTCTGGGCACCACCCTGGTCTCTTTGCTGCAGAACGTTTCATCCTCGGCGGTGGAGGCCGCCCTCCAGGAATGCCTGCAGGGGAGGAGCAACCGGGAACGCCTGTCCATACAGATGGGTCAGGCCAAGTTCATGGTGTCCATGACCCCTGTGAAGGAGAGGGAGGAGATAGTGGGCATCAGCCTCATAGGCTTCCTCACGGACAATGACCGGAAGGAACTGACCCTGGAGATGGTGCTGGAGGTTCTGCAGGACCATGACCTTCTGGTCATGGTGTATTCCCGGGACGAGGAGATCGTGCGCACGAACTCCCCGCTGCAAAGGTTCCTGGAGTCGGACCGCGACGCTTTGGACGGGAGCGACCTGAGCACCGTACTGCACGGGGACGAGGAACAGCTGGACAAGACGGTCAAGGCGCTGGTCGATCCCGACCTGCCGTCGTTCATCACCATCTGCATGAAGGTACAGAGCCACCCGGCCAGGCTCACCTGGTCCCTGCACCCCTTCCTGAGGGACGGCAAGGACCTCGTACTGGCGGTGGCCGACCCGCCCATGGCCCGCGGGCTCCTTGGCCCGGGGAACGAGGCATTGTTGTTCCTGGCCGAGTCGTCCAGCGACCTGGTGTCCGAGGGGAACCCCAACGAGGTGCTGCAGAACGAGCTGGACAATCTGCTGAGGAGGGAAGGGCTGGACTTCGCCGTCATCAGGCTTCTGGGATGGGACGGCAGACCACAGCTCTTCTGCTCCGGCATAGATTTCAAGCAGGCGAGGGAGATGTTCGAGTCCAAGGTGGGCGATTGCACCCTGGCTGTCAAGATGTCCCGGGGGGAGAGCTGCAACTGTTCGTCGCAGGGCCCCGACCACTGCCAGGCCATGAACGGGTTCGACTCCATCATATGCCTGCCGCTTCGTTTCCGCGGCGATCACGTCGGGGCGGGGATATTCGGAAAGAGAACGCCGATGGAGAACATGGAGACCCGCAAGCTCACCCTGCAGGTGTTCTCCAATCAGATGGCCATGATATACTTCCACTCCCTGCTGAACCATCACTACCAGAGGGTCGGCTCGGAGCTCCAGACCCTTTTGGAGATATCGCGCCTTGTCTCCAGCACCCTGGACTACCGGGAGGTGCTGGAAATAATACTCTCCAAGGCCAGGGAGCTGGTGGAAAGCGAGAACTGCATAATCTACGGGTTCGACAGCGGCGGCACCCGGCTGGTGCCCCTGACCTACCTGAGCAAGTACGAGCTGGACCCCCAGGCCCTGGTGATGGAGGTCGGCGAGGGCATCACGGGGGACGTGGCCATGACGGGAATTGGCGAGCTGGTGGAGAGGGCCGACCTGGACCCGCGGGCGAAGCAGGTGGAGGGTACTCCGGACGAACCCTCCTCCCTTATATGCGTCCCCCTGAAGATCGGGGACGAGATGCTCGGCGTGATGACGCTGGAGAAGGTTCCGGGAAGGCCTTACACCCAGGACGAGTACCGCCTCATGGAGCTCTACTCGCTGCACGCGGCCATGGCCATCAAGAACTCCGGGCGCTTCCAGGACATCAAGTCCAAGGTGTCCGCGCAGAAGATGTACAACATACTGCTGACACACGACGTGGCCAATTACAACGTGCCCATACACGGCTTCCTGGAGATGCTGATCAAGGACCCGAAGCTGGACGAGAGGCAGCGCCGCTACGTGAAGAACGCCCTGGCCCAGTCGCAGAACATATCCAATCTGATATCCGACGTGCGCAAGCTGTGGAGCATACTGGAGTCGGAGGCAGACGTGGAACTGGTGCCGGTGGACATAATACCGCTGCTGCACGACATCGTCAAGGGGATCAGGACATCGTACCTGTTCTCCGACATCCCGCTGGAGCTGCAGTGCTCCGAGAAAAGCGCCCTGGTGATGGCCGATCCGCTGGTCAGGGATCTGTTCCACAACGTGATCAACAACTCCGCCAAGTTCGGGGAGATGAGGAAGGTGGATGTGCTGGTCCGATCCGACAGCGTGGGAGGCGTCGATCACTGGAGGGTGGAGGTTCGCGATCAGGGGAAGGGCATTCCAGAGGAGCGCAAGAACACTCTGTTCCAGAGGTTCGAGAACCTGGACTCGGGCGTGGCGGCGGAGAGCCACGGCCTAGGCCTCTCGGTCGTCAAGGCGCTTGTGGACCGATACCAGGGAATGGTATGGGTGGAGGACCGCGTCAAGGGCGACCCCGGAAAGGGCTCCGTCTTCGTCATACTGCTGCCGAAGGCGCAATAACGATATATCTTCAGGAATATTGAACTGGACGAAGGTCGGTCTATGAGCGGCATACCTAAACTTTCGGTGCTTATGGTGGAGGACAATCCTGACCACACCGAGCTGTGCAGGGAGCATCTCTCCCCCGAGGAGTTCGAGCTGTTCACGGCCCGCACCGGGTCGGAGGCGCTGGCGATGTCCAAGAAGCGCCCGTACGACGTGGTGCTGCTGGACTATCTCCTGCCGGACACCAACGGCATGGACCTCCTGCCCCGCATCAAGGAGCTGCAGTCCAATTCCCTCATACTCTTCGTCAGCGCCGTGGACGATGCCGACCTAAGCTATCAGGCCCTGAGGGCCGGGGCGTCCGATTACGTGATCAAGGGCTTCGGGTACTTCAAGACCCTGAGGGACCGCATATACGAGGCGTTGGAGGAATGACCCCCCTGGTCTTGGGCCTGAACGGCTCCCCCCGCCGGGATGGCAACTCCGACACGCTTCTCAGGGAGGCGCTGCGCGGCGCACAGGAGCAGGGCGCTCGCGTCACGGTCTTCGACCTGGCCTTTTTGAACATATCGCCGTGCAAGGCCTGCGAGGAATGCTTCTCCAACGGGGATTGCGTGATACGGGACGACATGGACCGCGTCTACGCCGCGCTGGAGGAGGCCGACCATGTCATAGTGGCCTCGCCCATCTACTTCTCGGGTATGAGCTCCTATGCCAAGCTGGCCGTTGACCGCTCCCAGGCGCTTTGGGCCCGGCGGAAGGTGCTTGACCGTGCGAGGAGGCCCGGTACAGGCTCCATCGTGCTGTGCGCGGCGCAGCCTGACGCCAGGTTCGATAACGCCGTCTCCGAGCTGAGGGCCTTCCTGCTGGGCATCGGGATCGCCCCGGGAGCGGTGCTCAAGGTCCCGGGGGCCGAAGGGCGGTCCTTCGCCGCGGGCCGGCCGGACATATTGGAAAGGGCAAGGGAGCTGGGAAGGGACGCGGTCAGTACGAACCCCGGTCCATGACCTGCAGGCGCCGGCGCATCCACAGGAACGTCCCCACAGCCAGAACCGAGGCGGACACCAGCCCTATGAAAGGTATCGCTTCGTGGTCCCAGACCTCCCCAGCCACGGCGAAGCCGTTGAACAGGCCGTGAAGGACCACCGCCGACAAGTAATAGGGAAGGGAGCTGGAGCGCCTCCCCCTGGCCCCGTTCAGGTACTTGCTGGCTATGCCGTAACCAAGCACGGCGGATGCGGAGGCGTGCAGCAGCGTGGACGCTATGGCCCTGGTCACCGCCGTGGTCATGAACACGTCGAAGCCCCCGAGCAGAGCGGTGCTGTTGTAGAACACGTTCTCCATTGCCGCGAAGCCCAGGCCGGCCGCCGCCCCGTATATGAAGCCGTCCTCCGGCTCCCTCAGCTTGTTGCGGACGGTCATCACCCCCCATCCCTTGGTCCACTCCTCCACCAGGGGGGCGATCACGACCGCCAGGACCACTATCTCCAGAGTGGGGTCGTAGGGCTCGTAGGACCAGAAACCCTGCGAGAATATGGAACCGGAGGCGTAGAACGCTCCTATGGCCAGGCTTTCCAGGACCACCGCGGCGATCACCGATACGATCATTCCGAAGAGATAGACGGAGAGCACGTGCAACCACCGCTCCCGGTTGTATCGTTCGGAATTGCGTATCCAAACCAGGTAGATGAGCGAGGGCACAACCGCCGCCAGTATCACCACGACAAGTTCCCAGACCTCCATTCTTCGCCCCACCCCGCCAAGGCCGTTATGGCCATATCAATGTGTTGCCCCGCTCATCCGTCCACGCCGAGACCGCGCGGGCTCTCCCTCCTCAGCGGGGAGGGCAGAGGCTCCTCATCGTCCGGCTCGACCTGGGAGGAGATCAGGTCCCGCAGCACAGGGGTGTAGGGATCGAGCAGGCCTCCCACGGCGCCCTTTTCCCTCAGGCCAGGAAGGTCTGTCTCCCGCACGCCCCCGCCGAAAAGTATGTCCATCCCCGAGCTCAAGGCCCGGTCGGCAAGCTCGGAATCGTAACCGTCCCGTCCCCCCAGGCGGCGCAGGTCGAGCACCGCCGCCCTTTCGAACCCCATATCTTCAAGCAGCTTCAGCGATCTGGAGAGATCGCCGGGCATTCTCTTTCCGGACCAGAGCACCCTCCCGTCGTAGTAAAGGAGCGGCACGCTCATGTCCGAGAGCTCTATGACATCCTCCAGCATGCGCTCTGAGGGGCAGGTGAGGCTTCCCAGCAGCACGTTCTGCGAGCCCAGGGTGAAGGCGTCGAATATGTCATGCACATCGCGCACACCCATCTCCAGCCACACGGAGTACCTGCGCTTCATCAGCGCCTTCAGGGCATCGAAGTTGGGCCGGGCGTGCTGCATGCCCGCCAGGTCCATCAGGAGAACGTCCTCTGCCCCGTAACGCTTGGATCCCACCGCCTTCCAGTAATCGGCGAAGGGAACGCCTCCGGGCAGGATTTCCCACCCGTCCCTCCACTCCAGCTCCACCACCTTCGCCACCTGGACGATGGGCATGTCAAGTATCGGCAGGTTGAACAGGGACCAGGTGTCCACCGGCACGATCGGTATGTGCAGGAATCCCTTGCCGGTCCCCTGCGCCTGCGCCGCGAAGTCCTTGCGCTCCTCCTCTCCCTCGAACCCCAGGGGAACCAGCTCGCGGCCGCAGTCCAGGCATATATAGGTGCCGTCCTTGTTGTCCAGGCCGGCCATGGGGCCCCCCACCAGCACCTTGGGCACGACGCGGCGGGAGCCGCAGTGCTGGCAGCCTACGACCTCCTCGGTCATCTCACCCTTCCGGGAACAGGAACTGCGCCATCTCCTTGAGCGTCTTCTGCGCATAGAAGCTCCCTTCCACGTCCACCTTGGTCTTCATCCCTGAAACGATGGAGCTCATCACGTTCTCGAAACCCAGGTCGTCCCTGAGCAGCTTGTCGTAGCGGGTCTGCATGTAGTAGTAGAAGATGTGCCCCTCTATCATGCCGCAGGTGAACAGCGCCGCGGCCTTCTTGCCGGGCCGCAGCTTCTTCTGCGCGATCATGCAGTAGAGGCGGTCAACGAAGCACTTGGTCATGCCCGTCTCCGCCCCCATGTATATCGGGGAACCGATGACGAAGGCGTCGCAGGACCGTATGAGATCGTACGCCTCTGTCATATCGTCGTCCTTCACGCAGCGCGCCTCGCTCTCGCAGCGGTAGCAGCCGTCGCAGTCCTGCACGTCCTTGCCCAGGATCTCGTAGTACGTTACCTCTGCACCTCTTTGCCTGGCCTCCTTGGCCAGGGTCTTCAGCATGGTGCCGGTGTTGCCGTCCGGGCGGGGGCTTCCGTTGACGAATACTATCTTCATGCTATCCCGGGTGCATGGCCGATTACGGACATAATCCTTCCCTCTCGCCCCTCTCAAAGTATTTGTTCCTAAGTTCGCATTAATCATCATGCACCGGGTGATGATAATCGGCGCCTCGGGACTTCTCGGGCAGCACATGATGGGCGTCGGCGCCGAAATGGGGTTGGCGATGACCGGAACGTACAATGACACGGTACCAGAGGGAATGCCCGGCACCGTTCAGATGGACATTACCGATCCCGATTCCGTGTCCAGGGGCTTCCTGGCGGCCTGCCCGGAACTGGTGGTGCTCTGCGCGGCCATGACCAACGTGGACCAGTGCGAGAGGGAGCCGGACAACGCCTTCCGGGTGAACATGGAGGGAACGTTCAACGTGGCCTCCGAATGCAGTTCCTCCGGGGTGAAGATGGTGTACGTCTCCACCGATTACGTCTTCAACGGCCTCAAGGGGGGAAGGTATCACGAGTTCGAGCTCCCCGACCCCCTCAGCGTTTACGGCAGGAGCAAGCTGGAAGGGGAGAAGCTGACCCTGGATGCCGGAAAGGACAACCTGGTGTGCCGGGTGTCCGTTGTGTACGGTTGGAACCGCGTGAACCGGAAGAACAACTTCGTCACCTGGATCATCGACTCATTGCGCAAGGGCCAGGAGATACGCCTGTACGACGACCAGTTCGTATCGCCGACATATGCGCCGTCCGCGGCCATGGACATCCTGGAGCTGGGTCTGGGAAGGCAGAAGGGCATATTCCACACCAGCGGCCCGGACTGCCTGAGCCGTTACGAGATCGGAATGATGGTGGCGGAGGTATTCGGTCTGGACGATTCCCCCATAAAGGCGGTCACCACCGGGGAGATGCCGCTGCTGGCCAAAAGGCCCTCCCGTTCCTGC
>JAAYDU010000049.1 GCA_012729095.1 Methanobacteriota archaeon
CGCTCATTTTTGTGTCTCCAAACAAAAGAATGAACGCATCCACCCTTACAGATTTCTGAGACTTTTCAAGACCTCTTTCCCAAGCTTATCTGGACGAGCTTCGGAAAGATGTCTTCGAACAGCTCATCGAATTATATTAAATAGTAATATAAGGAGACAAGAAAATAAATTCATAGGTCCAAAGGACAAGGGGGAATATTCTCATGAGCGAACCAAGAACGATCATCGCATCAGTGATGCTGCTGAGCTTCGCGCTATTGCTGGCCGCAGTGGCGCCTTCGGTGGCGGCGGCCGGTGAGGTGGAATGGGTTGTGCACGACACCGCGCCGATCAACAGGATCGTGTACGCTTACGCGGAGCTTCCGGACGGGCGCATATTCATCGCCGCAGGTACGGACGTTTCCGCATCAGCATTGGTCAATGACACCTGGACATACGATCCCGAAACCAAGATCTGGCAGCAGATGGCCGACTGTCCGTACAAGGTCGAATCGAGCTGCAGTGCGGCCATGCCGGACGGCAACGTCTACCTCTTCGGTGGCTATAATGGGACGATGCTGGAGAACGCTCTCATCTATCACGTCGGCAACGACACCTGGAACGAGGGCCCGGTCCTTCCGACCCATCTGATGATCGCCGAGGCGGTGGCCCTGGACGATCACCGCATCCTTATCGCGGGAGGTCTTACCGGCATGTGGTTCACCGACTGCACCAATGCGTCTTGGATATTCGACACGGTGACCGGAGGGTTCACCGCCGCGGCGGACATGCCGGCCGATCGCTGCTGCGGGGTGACGGCCGCTTACGACGGGAAGGTGTTCTACTTCGGAGGGGTCAACGCGAGCGCGAGCGCCTGCGACGATATCTTCGCTTACGACATCGCTGCCGATGAATGGTCGACCGTAGGGCATCTTCCCGAGGTACTGGTGCACGCCGCGGCGGTGGCCGGGGATCACGGAAACATTTACCTCATCGGGGGGAGGGAGTCCTTCTCATGGTATCACACCGGTTCCGTCAAGGCCTACGCCTACGACACCTTAACCGACGAGATCTCCGATCTGCCCGATCTGCCTGCCACGGTCCAAAACGCCGCCGCGTTCATGCTGGACGACGGAAGGCTGATGTACATGCTGGGCAACAATGAGATGGTCGGCAATACCGACATCTTCACCCTGCAGACCGGGGAGGTCATGGCCGCGCTCTCCGCCGCCGAGGTGGAGCAAGGCGGTCACGTCCAACTGCACGTCTGGGTCGATACGGATCTGGACATCGGTTCCATCACAGGCAGCGCCTATCTCGTCCAGGACAATGTGACGTACGGGGCTTGGCACTTCTCCTCCACCAAGGGCGGCGAGGTCATCGTCGAGATGCTCATCTCGGAGAACCTTCCAGCGGGCGAATACCTGCTGGTCACCGATGACCTGAGCGTTGAAGGGTGGTGGCTGGGATCGCATGTCGCTCCCATGCCCCTCACGGTGACGGACGCCCCGTCCACAGCGGACCGCCTGGACCAGCTCGATCAGCAGAACCAGGGTCTGCAGGACCGGCTGGACGACCTGGAACAGCAGAACCAGGACCAGAAGGAGGACCTGGACACGGCGAACGCCGATCTCAAGGAGGCCGTTGACGCCAAAATGGACGCCATGATCGGATACGTCATCCTGATCGTGGCCATTGGCGCGCTCATCGTCGGCGTGGTCGTCCTCGTTCGAAAGAAGTGAGCAAAACCCCTTCC
>JAAYDU010000050.1 GCA_012729095.1 Methanobacteriota archaeon
CCAGGACCGGGTCGTCCATGGATATGACCGGCGGAAGCAGGTCGATGGTCACGTTCACGGTCTTCATGACCGAGGGGTTGCGATCGTCCCTGACCTCCAGGCGCACCGAGTACACGCCGTCCTGCTGGTAGGTATGGTTGACGACGTAGGAAAGGGACCAGTCGGTCAGCTGCCCGTCGCCGAAGTTCCAGCGATACCTCAGCCAGGGTTGATCGTTCTCCGTGTCCAGGGTCAGGGCGGCCGAGAAACTTACCTCCCGGTCGTTGTCGGTCGATGCCGCAATGAAATCGGGAACCGGCGCCGGATCGGTAATAGCGATCTGAATGCTGGCATCCGTGAAGCTGTCGCTGTCCCAAACCCTCACGGTTATCCGGTAGGTGCCGGAGGAGTTGTACCGATGTTCGGTGGAATTGAACTCCGTCTCATCGTCGGCCTGGAACGCCACCGTCTGGAAGTCCCATTGATAGCGAACGATATCGTCCCATTGGTAGGTGGCGGCCACCTCGAGGACTACCTCGTCCCACTCCTTGTAGGAGCTGGCGCCGTCCGACGTGAACAGTCCCGATATGATAGGACTGGTGTCCTTGACCACCACGGTCATGGACGAGACGTCGACGTTGCCATCCTCGTCCGTGACGGTCAACGTAACGGTGTAGGTGCCATTGTCCTCATAGTGATGGTTCAATGGACCTTTGACGAACGATGTCGTCCCATCGCCCAGGTCCCAGGACCAGCTCACGATCTGGTTGAAGGGGAAGGTGCTGGTGTCGGTGAAGGTCACGTCCTCTCCTTCGAACGGGGAGGTGATTGACAGGGAGAATCCAGATACAGGCGCGGAGTCCTGGACCATGATCTGCTTGGTCACTGAGTCCTCGCTCCCGTCAATGTCGCGGACCACCAGAGTGACCTGGTAGGTGCCGTTGAGAACGTAGGTATGCTGGAATGCGTCACCGCTGGTCCGGTTGACCCACGTCCCATCGCCCAGGTCCCAGGACCAGCGGACTATGTTGTCCGCGGTGAACTCGCTCAGGTCAGTGAACGTGACATCCTGCCCCTCGATCGGAGAGTAGTTCGAGGCGGAGAAGTCGGCGTTCGGCGAGGAATCCAGTACGGTGATGTTCATGGACGCGGAATCCTCGCTCCCGTCCTCGTCGATAACGGTCAGGGTGACGGTATAGGTCCCGTTCCGACCATAGGTGTTCTGCACCGTCTCGTTGTTGGTCCGGTTGGACCATTGGCCATCGCCGAAGTTCCAACTCCAGCTAAGGATGTCATCGGCGGGGGAGGTGCTAAGGTCATGGAATGAGACGGGAAGCCCCTCGATCGGTGCCGGGGCCTGTTGATAAGTGAAATTGGCCGTAGGCGCCTGGTCCCCGATGGTGATCGGAATGACCACCTCATCCCAGCCCCCCCAGAGGTCGCTGACGTTCAGAACCACGTTGTAGGTCCCGTTGTCCTGGAACTCGTGGCTGGTCCGGTTCCCGCTTCCCATCGCCCCATCGCCGAAGTCCCAGGTGAACGTAAGGCGTTTCTGATCGGAGTGGTTGTCCGTGCTGGCGTAGGCGTTGAACCAGACCGGGAGGCCCTCAAGATGCCCACTTCCTTCGTACTCGCCTACGGCCACCGGCGCGAAGTTGTTCTGATAGTAGAACGAGACGCACCTGGATGGTACAGAGTAGGCGACAAGGTCATCCTTCAGGTCCCCGTCCGCGTCGCCTATCAGCAGCAATGCAGGAGAGGCGCCGACGGTCTGGCGGGTCATTTCATGGAACGTGCTCGAGCCGAACCCGTAAGCCAGGACGGTCGAGCTGGCGGTGGTCACCGCCAGCTCCATCTCGCCATCGTCGTCCAGGTCGCCGATGGCGAATCCCAGCAGGTCCTCCGCCACAGATAATACGTGCACGTCCTGGGAATCCGAGAAGCCATAGACGAAAGTTGGGGATTGTAGATAGAGATAAACCCCTTCGATCGTAGAGGCCATGATGTCATCAGCGCCGTCGCCGTCCATGTCCCCCGAACCGACCTCGGATATTCCAGGCAGCACATTGAGGAGCTGGAAGGATCCCGGTAGGAACTTAATCGCACCCGCCTGCTGATAATAGATCTCAACCTGGGAGGAGGACTGGTTAACCACAGCCAAGTCCAAGAGGGTATCGTTGCTAAGTTCGTATTCCGAGTTGAAGCTCCCTGCGGTGATGGATGTCATCACCGATCCCGGCAGCGAAAGTAGCTGATGCCTGGAACTCTCGAACCGGGGGGCGGTGGAAGAGGCCCAGAACAGATCTATGCCTCCCTC
>JAAYDU010000051.1 GCA_012729095.1 Methanobacteriota archaeon
ACATACCGCCCCAGGACGTCGGAAGGTTCGCCCACGAGGAGCGGAAACGCCACGGGTACGACATATGGGCAAGAAGGATCGTTCCTTTGGTGGAGGAAGGCGACACCCTCATCGACGGCTGCCGCGGCATGTCCGAGGTGAACGTCTTCCGGCAAGCGTTCGGTGAGCACGTCAAGGTATTGGCGGTGCACAGCGCTCCCTATACCAGATATCCCCGTTTGGTCAGCAGGGGTAGGTCCGACGCGCCCCAGAGCCGCGAAGAGTTCGACGAGAGGGACCAGAGGGAACTGAGCTGGGGACTGGGGGACACCATCGCCTTGGCCGACGCCCTGATCGTGAACGAGGATTCCCTGAAAAACTTTAAAAAGGACGCTAAGGCCCTTCTCAGGGAGCTGAAGGGATGAGGTTCCGTGTCGAACGCATCTGCCGAAGCGATTCCATGTCAGCCATACCTTTGGAGAGGGCGAGGTTCGATCTCGCCCTGTCATGCGACGCACTGAGGGAAAGGGGCTACCAGGTTGAGACGAACGAGCTCTACCTGGTGACGAAGGCGGGACAGCTGGACGTTACGATATATGGCAGCGGAAGGGTGCTGTTCCACCCCCTGAACGACAAGGCGAAGGCGAAGGAAGTTGCGCAGACGCTGTTCGACATGCTGGTGCCGGAGCGATGACCGCGATCGCTTTTTTGGGGCAGTATAAGAACGTGAGGGGCTGTCCAGCCTTGGGGAAATTATTTATCAGCCTAGATGAATATTGTTCGATAAAGGGGTGGGCATGAGACGTTTAGCGATAGCCGTGCTGTTTTCTATCATCATTATCAGCACGATGCTTCCAGGAATGACCTCCACCTCGATCGAGGCGCATGACCAGTTGCCACTCGAGATGAATCCGGGAATACTTGATGAGGGGGCGTTGTTCGACCGATTCACCCATACGGTGGTTGTGAGGGCAAATCCCATTAAGCACGTTGTCGCCGACCTGAACAACGATTCCCGGTACGATCTGGCGATCATCTACCATGGGTCCACGGTCTTGGACATCTTCTTGGCCAATTCATCCCACTGTTTCTCTGCCACACCATCCCAGACCATAACTTTCAACTGGCAGCCCACCGGCCTGGCGGCAGGAGACATGGACCGGGATGGAAAGGACGATCTTGTTGTCTGCTTCGATTATGATAGCGGGGAGAACATCATCATCTGCTACCAAAAGAACGATTTCTCCGCTACTTTCCCCGCGGCCAAGTACTTGTACAACTCTATGAAGCAGAAGGACGTGATAGTGCACGACCTAAACTATGATGGATGGCTTGACATAGTGGCCCTCTATTCTATGGATGACCCGGGCTTCCAGGCCGGGTTCGCCGTTTACCGTTCCACCACGCCCAACAACTACAGCCTGATCATCAAGCCCCTGCCCAGCGAGATGTACAGCCCAGCCCTCATGGCAATGGGGGACATCAATGCTGACGGTTTCCAGGATTTGGTGATCGCCGATCCCATCGCCAAGAAGGTCGTCGGCTATCGAAATGATGCCACCACCGGCTCTTCGTTTACGCAAATCGATCCCTTGAACGATGTTGTGGCCACTGCCATCATGATAGAAGAGTTGGCAGGTGACGCCCGGGAGGAGCTTGTCCTGGCCCTGGCCAAGGACCTCCCCACCACGGAAACCCCCGTGATCAGGATCCTCAGGTATTCCAACTCCACCGGTATGCTCGATGAGTTCGTCGATGACGTGCCGAACCAGTCAGGGGTCACCGGTATGGTGGGGGTATTGAATGACCCCGGAACGAGCATCGACCTTGCCAGGACCTCGGATGATCTGCACGATCTGACCGTATTCAACACCCCCACCGGAACCGCGGTCTGGAGGTACTCCAATTCCATATCTTCCCCAACACCGTCCGATCCTGTTTCCCTACTGAGCCAGGACATGAACGGAGACGGCCGGGATGACCTTCTGGTCCTCTGCAACTTGTCATCGGGATCTGGCACTCTAACCGTATTCTATCATACTGGCACTGCCATATCTAATGCCAACGATAATTTGGTCACCGGTTCTTTTGAGGCATCGCTCGTCGCGTCCGGGAATTTCGATGGAGATGCATCTACTGAAATGGTCTATTATAACTGGACCAGCAATAGGGCCTACTTCTACAGGACCTCGGCCGTGTCCCTTGGATACCTACCAGCACCTCACGATGCGGAAGCGATCATGGCCGCTGACCTCAACGGGGACGGCTCGGATGAATTGGTTTGGTCCAACGCTACCTCCATCTCGATTTGGTGGGGGGGATCGAACTTCCTTTCCTCCACCTCTTACTCGACCCTGGCCCCCAGCATGACCCCCAGGTCCCTGGGCTTCGGCGATGTTAACGGGGACGGGTTTGAGGACCTGATCGCGGGATGCTTCGGCGGTGTCGAGGTCTACTGGAACTCGGGGACGGCAATACCGTTCGACAGCGGCGACAGGACCGTGCTTTCTCTGACCGGAGCGGAAATCACCGAGGTGAAGATCGGCAAGTTCTCCGGCACTGGAGATACCTTGGCAGACCTGGCAGTGGTGAACACGACCTCGGGTCGGATCGAGATATACCATCAGCAGTCGTCCCTTCCCATGTTCTCATACTCGGCCAGGACCTTGCTGACCATCGTACCCAATATTGGAGGCCTTGTCTGCGCAGATTTCAACTGGGACGGGATGGAGGACCTAGCCACCCATTCCGTGGATACCTTGTACCTGTTCGAACAGTATGCGGGAGGGTTCTCCGGGGCACCGGAGTTCCCAGTGAAGTTCATCCCTGGACAGGGGATCGACGGGATCGCCATCGGTGATCTGGACGATATGGGCAACGTCGAAGTGGCACTCGTCAGTGGAAACTCGACCTTGATGGCATACCATTATGATGGTGCTTCGTCCACCCTGATTTCAATAACGGATCAGACCGTTGGGTCATCTCCGCTGTCCATGCTCGTGTGCGACATGGACGGCGATGGCAAGGATGACCTGGTCGCATACTCCATGTCCTCGCGCACCACCTCCTTCTTCTACCAAAACAACTTTCCGCCACTCGCTCAGGGCCAGGCGGAGGGCTCCGGCTTCCTGGAAGGCATACCGGTTTGGTTCAACGCCAACGGAAGCACCGACTCTGCCTCCGATATGGACCGCTTGAACTATACCTGGGACTTTGATGACGGCGCCATAGGCTATGGAAAGCGGATCGCTCATAATTACACCGAGAATGGTCAATACAACGTGACCTTGACAGTGAGCGATCCCTGGGGGGAGTCGGACGAGACCGCCATTCACGTGGTCGTGGGGGACCGCTCACCCGCGGCCGAATTCAGCTTCCAAGAAGAACCGGCGCCCGAAGAGGGGCGGCCCGTGAGGTTCTACGACCTTAGCACCAGCCCGGTGGACGACATCGTGGGATGGGAATGGAGCTTTGGAGACGGCGTCTGGCTCAACCAGACCTCCTCACAGCCAGTGTATCATAACTACGAACGCAACGGCACATTCACCGTTACCCTGACGGTCCACGACAACGACGGCAGCTCCAGTTCGGTCTCCCATGATATCGTTGTGGCCGATTCCTCGCCAACTGCTGACTTTCACGCTTCCATCACTTCCCCGCTGGAGGGACAGCAGGTAGCCTTCACTGACGCCAGCCAATTCACCGCCGATGGCCTGGTGCACTGGAGCTGGAACCTTGGTGACGGCAACTGGAGGAACGTCACCGACAACGCCTCGTTCTTCCACACCTACGCTTACAGCGGCAACTTCACCGTCACTCTTACCGTCACCGACCTGGACGGCAGCGAGGATTCCGTATCTGTGCTGATCACGGTCAGGAACTCCCCGCCCGCGGCCTCCTTCACCGTGTCCGTCCCATCTCCGGCGGAGGGGGAGCAGATCGCCTTCACCGACGCCAGCTCGTTCGAGATCAACCCCATCGTGCACTGGTCCTGGGACCTGGGCGATGGTACGTGGGTGAACTGGACCTCGGCGAACCGGCCCGGCAACGGCACGGTCCAGCACACCTACGCCGACAACGGCACCTATCCGGTCACGCTGACCGTGACCGACCTGGACGGCGACGTGAGCACTTCCGTCAGGACCATGGTGGTAAAGGACACCGATCCGGTCATTTCCATGATGTACACGGTCAGCGGGGCCAGCTCCTTCAAGGAGTGGGACGATGTGGCTGTAGAGGTCATAGCGACCGCTCAATGGGGGGACATCGTCGGCTATGAATGGAGCTTCGAGACGCTCACCTTCCAGGCGGCTCTGGGAACAGATTTCAATTCTGCAGTGCACCGCTATAATTCCTCGGGTAACTACCGCATATTCGTGCGGGCGTGGGACGTGGACAGCTACGTCGAGAGCAGCATACAGATCACGATAACCGATCCGGCGCCGGTGCCTGATTTCACCGCCGCCGTGAAGGCCGGCAGCAGGACCATCGACTTCTCCGCCGCCCTGACGTTGGACACTGAGAACGACAAGCCCTGGCTGATGTACCGATGGTTCTTCGGTGACAACCAGGAGACGGACTGGTCCCGCAACGACCGGGTCAACCACACCTATCAGCAGGACGGCGTGTACTCGGTGCGCCTGGAGGTCAGGGACGATCGCAACCCCTCGGTCATGAAGACCGTGAACGTGACCATCGACCTGCTTCCGCCGGTCATATCCATGGACGACCCGGTCCTGG
>JAAYDU010000052.1 GCA_012729095.1 Methanobacteriota archaeon
CTGATAGGCTACCTCGATATCGCTCCAATGGCTCTGAACGTTCTGGTCCCTGGAGACCATGCCATTGTAAGCCAGTGCGACCATCATCACAACTATAAGCACTGCTACTATCGCTACTATAGCGGCGATGAGTCCCTTGCTGAGACGAAGATCGGCCATGCCCGGATAATATCCGTGAGCGGATATTCAAGCTTTCCATGTTCAGAACCCAGGGGTCAGCCCGGACGGTCCCCGGACGAAGGGGAGGTAGACAAGGCGGGCGTCGTGCACCTGCAGTTGGTAGTCAAGGTACTGCAGCACGCCTGGCCTTTCCGCCTCCATGGTGACGATCACGAAATCCGCCAGCTGCATGGCCTCCTCCTTGGACATGGAGGTGGGGCCCCGCTCGACGTTGTTGAAGTCCTGGCGCAGCGAGTACATGGGCTGGTTCTCCGTGAAGTTCATGGACCAGTGCTTGAACTCGTTGACCTCCGTCTCCCACGCCGGAACGTAGATGAAAAGATTGCCGCCGTTGGCGGTGCCCTTTATCATTCGTCCAAGCTTGTGGAAGGTGCCCCCGGCCACCTTGGACTGGTTGATGGAGAAGGAGGAGAAAAGCCTCCAGAACGGCATGTACTTGCGGTCCGGCGGGGCGTTGATGTTGAAATCGGCTATGTCGAAGTCGATCACGGTGGGCTCGCCGTTCCGGATGTGCATGGTGCGGCAATGGTTACAGTAGAACGCCCTGTCCTTCACCTTGGAGTAGATGGGCTGATCGCAACGGGGGCATTTGATCTGCAATACCTTCATATCCTAAACCCTCCCAGGTTGAAGTTGAGCCCCTTTTTCAGCTCCTTCCTGATATCGGTGGTCATCTTGCCATCGAAATCCCCCTCGGTTATTTCCGAGCCGTGCCTGAAGAAGCGGTAAGTGAACCCCAGTATGACGACCCCGGCCACCACTCCGATCACGGCCAGCGCGCCCTCTCCGGAACCTAGGCCGATCAGCAGGCCGCCAGCGGCTATCAGCCCGCCTGCGGAGGTCCCTCCGGTCACGGCCAGGCTCTGATAGAGCGCGTCCCCGGGAGCCCTGCCGGAAAGCACATTCCCGGTCACCCCGTCCACCGTGACCATGTACATCCTCTCTCCATAGGAGTAGCGAACAACCCAGACTGGGTAGTATATCTGGCTTATATGCTTGGGGATGGCGGTCACCCTCTCGAACGTTATGTGGGGAACGTTTGCGTCGCTCCTCGCGTCGGTCAAAGCGTTCTGCTTGGACATCTCCACCATTTCGTCCTTGCTGGTGGTGCTCTCGAAGGTGGGTATGCTCTCGAAATCGGCGAATGATGCCTCTCCGTTCACGTTCCTCAGGTACTTGATGCCCAGGTCGCCTGGGTCGCAAGCTATGTTCGTGTAGCGGTAATCATGGAGCACCATCTCCTCCTTCGGTATCCTTTCCGTGCGTGTGTTCCCGTTCCGGTCGGTATGGTGCCTCTCCTCATAACCGCATATCCATCCTGCCACCCTGGTGGTGGTGCTCCAGAATGGCAGATATATCGGGTAGCATTCCAGCAGCTTGCCCTTGACCTTCAGGTCCCTGGCCTTGAAACCCTTCCTCCACCATTCCTGTGTGGCCCTGAGCACGGAATCCCTGGCCTGGACGTTGCGAAAGGCCACGGTCATGACGCCCGCGTCGCCTTCCGCCCACAGGAGCGATCCGCAGTACTCGCAGTTCAGGACCTTCTCTCCCTCGCTAATGCTTATCGCCCCCCCGCAGGCAGGGCAGTTGAGGCCGACGCTGATGGACATGGTCACATCCTCCTGGCCACGAACAGGGACGCGGCGAACACCGCTGCAACTGTCACCGCCATAAGCCCCGCGGCCAATATGGGGGACAGCACGGCGAGCAATCCCTCAGCGAGGAACGCCACGAACCCCATGCCAGCCACCGCCACGTAGGCGGCGGAGCTGCGCGGGGGGAACGGCCCGGAGAATACCTCTCCCGACGAGGCGCTGATGACCACTACGTAGGTCCTCTGCTCGAAGACGTAGTCCAACCTCCATATCGGAAAGTACACCAGGGCCTGTTCCTTCGGCGTGCCGGGAAGGCTGCTGAGGTAATGTGCCATCTCGATATCGATCTTGATCATCTCCGCACCGTTGGTGTTGAACTTGTCGTCGAATATCTTCAGGTCACCGCCCGGGACCTTTAGATTGTGCAGGCCGGGCAGGGTGGTGGAGGCGGCTGGTTCGACGTAAACCTGTTCCATGCCGTTCACGTCCCTCTTGAACATGTATACCGGGAAGTACTGCTTCTTTAGCGAGGATATTTGGGCCAGCTTGTCAAGGTCCTTGGCCCTGGTGGAACCGCCGGCCCATCGTCGGAACATGCCCACTGCATCGTTCTCCTGGACGGAGAACGGTAGCGCATAAAAGAAACCGGCACCGGACCTGTCGATGAAGATCTGCGAGGAGCAATAGGGGCATTTCACGAACCTGTCGCCCGCGTCGAACTCCACTGGCGCCCCGCACTTGGTGCACTTCATGCTGGCCATCTGAACACCTTAGAAGCTTGTTCCACACTCCGGACAGAACTTCGCGTTGATCGGAGACTCCTTGCCGCATTTGGAGCATTTCTTGTCGCCCTTGAGCTGCTGCCCGCACTCCGGGCAGAACTTGGAGTCGGATGGCACCTCGCTGCCGCACTTACCGCACTTGACCGTGTTGTTCTGCAGCTTGTTGCCGCAGTTGCGACAGAACTTGGCATCGGCCGGGTTCGGAGTGCTGCATTTGGAGCAGACGACCATGGGTGTTGCAGGGGCGGCAGGCGCTGCCGCGGGAGCGGGGGGCTGACCGGGCGGCGGGGCTGCCCCGCCCTGCCTCATGGAATCCACCATCATGTACCCCGCGCCGAAACCGGCACCCACGCCCACGCCGGCGGCGGCAGCCCCTCCCGAGGGGTTGGTTGCCGCCTCGCGCATGGCCTGTCCGGCCTGGTATGTGGCGTAGTTGGTGTTCAGTATCTGCATGGAGGCCCGCATGTCCACCGCCTTCTGCACCTCGTCAGGCAGGGATATGTACATCCCGGACACCTTGTCGATCAGAACGCCGTACAGCTCAAAGTGGTCCTTGGCCTTGGCCAAAACGACCTGCTCTATGTTCATGAGCTGGCTGGCCAGGTCGGCCACTCCCATGCCCTTGCTCTTCATCTCGCCGATGGCGTTGTAGATGAGCACCACCATCTGCTCCTTTATGCGGTCCTCGACCTCCGCGGAGGAAGTGTAATTGAAGGTCCCCACGAACTGGTTCACGAAGTTCTCCGGGGCCCCGACCTTGTAGCGGAACTCGCCGAAGACGCGCAGGTTGACCATCCCGAACTCAGCGTCGCGGAACTGGTAGGGCTGCTTGCTCCCATACTTGCCGTCAAAGGCCCTCTTCTGCAGGTAGACCACTTCGGCCTGCTGCCTTGCGCCTGACAGGGCCTCTATGACCTTGCCTATTATGGGCGCGTTCAATGATGTCAGGGCGTAACGGTCCGGGCGGTCCAGGTAGGCAAGCGCCTTGCCATCCCGGTAGAACACGGCTATCTCATCCTCGCGCACCACGATGTTGTCGTTGAACTTTATGTTGCGGGGCATGCGGTACATGATGTTGTTCCGCTTTTCCCCGTCCTCCCAGTTGAATGTCTCAGCACCGATCAAGCTCATGAGATCACAGTCCCGTTCCAGTTATGGCGGCCTTGCGGCGTTTGAATCGGCTCTCCAGTCCATCGACCCGGTTCCTGACGGCCTCCACCGCACCCCGGAGATCGGCGTCGTTCCCTGACCTGATGATCTCAGGGACCTTGACCAGGGCCTCATCGATGAAGTTGAGGCTCTCTATCATGGAGTTATCATACTCGTAGAGCATGTTCAGCTCATCATCCTTCATCCTGACATCGGCGGCGATGCCGGAATAGCCGACCTCGGCGTGAAGTACCTCTCCCTCCACCCTCTTCATGGTATTGACCACCCCGCCCATCTCCTCCAGGGCCTTGGACATGGGGTTCTCCCTTATCAGGGCCCTTCTCGCGTCCTCGAGCTGGGACCTCTGCAGCCCCATCCTCTTGGCCAGCTCGGCCCTCAGCATGCGGTCGGAGTCCCTTAGGTCCTCCCTTATCCTGTAGCCACGGAACCCTGGCACGACCAGCTGTATCTTTTTCAACAACCCGCGGTCGTCTTCCACCCTATCCCTTATGTCTGGCAAAGGAATCCCTTCTCCTCCAGTGGATATCGCAAGGGCTGATTAAAAAAGTTGGCCTATTTGCGTTTGCTCATATACTCCTCTACCGAACCCCATCTTCGCAGGGTCCTCCTAGCCAACAGGTATCCGACCAGGGCGCAGGGCAGGAAGAGAAGGAAGGACAGAAGGGAATCGGTGAGGAAGTACAGTATATCGGCCAGAATTATGCCGACCGCAGCGCCCCATATTGTACCTAGCCAAATCAGATTGAGAGCCAATTGTCGCACCTATTGAAGGTGATGGCGTTTTCCAATAAGGACGTTTCGAAAATATCCTATAGACAAATGACTAGAGATAGAGGTTGATATGGTTATATAATTAGTTATATGTATATATCATTTATATACACTATATGCATTTGTACATTTTTCTTCTGATAACATTCATATACGAACATCATATGCCATCATGACAACCTTTAGCAAGGGGAGTGAGATCACCTTGAACACCATAGAGAACAGTAGATCGACGACCGGAACAAAGACTCGTGTGCCAGATGTAAGTCCTGTGAACGGGATGTGCCCAATATGCGTGGAGGACTGCAATGTCCTGTGCGAGGTCGGCAAATCCGCCTTCAGAGGCCGCGAGGTGCTCTACCCCCTGCCCGATTACTTTGGAAGGAGCACAGCCGCATCTAACAAGGACTTTCACATCGACTGGTCCCATTTCCAGATCATGGCCGAGCTGATAGGTGCCTGGGGCATAGATCCAACTCCGGACAAGGCCTTCTTCGAGAACGCCGATGTCACCACCGCCGTGGCCACCCGTTCCAAGAGACCGATCAAGCTGAAGGTCCCCTTGGTCATAGCCGGCCTGGGGTCCACGGCCGTGGCCAGGCGCCACTGGGAGGCGATGGCCAAGGGCGCCGCAATGAGCGGCGTGATCCAGACCGTCGGCGAGAACGTCTGCGGCATGGACCATGAATCCGTGTACACGAAGGGGAAGATAACCAGGTCCCCCGATCTTGAGTTCAGGGTGAGGTCCTTCAAGGAAATGTACGACGGGGAGCACGGCGGTATAGCCGTCCAGACCAACGTGGAGGACCAGCGCGGGGGCGTCGACGAGTACGCCCTTAGCAAGCTGGAGGTCGATATAATAGAAAGGAAGTGGGGACAGGGCGCCAAGGCCATCGGGGGAGAGGTTCGCCTCACCACCCTGGAGCGCGCCCTGGAACTGAAGAAACGCGGGTACCTAGTACTGCCGGACCCCGAGGACAAGGAGGTCCAGGAGGAGTTCAAGGCGGGCGTGTTCAAGAGCTTCGAGAGGCATTCCAGGGTGGGATTCCCAGAGCACGTTTCCTTCGTGGAGGACGTGGAGAACCTCAGGTCCATGGGCGCCAAGTACGTGTTCCTGAAGACCGGGGCCTATCGCCCCGAGGTGGTGGCATTCACCATGAAGGCGGCATCCGAGGCCAAGATCGACATGCTGACCTTCGATGGCGCGGGAGGAGGGACCGGCATGTCCCCCGTGCCGATGATGAACGAGATGAGCACGCCGACCGTGCACCTTCAGGCCCAGCTCATGATGTGCGCCAGGGTGATGAAGGAGAAGGGCAAGTTCATTCCAGACCTGGTCATGGCCGGGGGTTTCGTGAACGAGACGCAGATGTACAAGTCAATGGCGATGAGCGATATGGGCGAGGGCCCGCTGGTCAAGGCCATAGCAATGGCACGCGCTCCCCTGCTGACGGTGATGAAGAGCGCCAACTATCTTAAGATGGCTGACACCAACTGCCTTCCCAGCAGCTTCACCTCCGCTTACGGTGACGACCCCAGGAACTTCTTCATCGCCGCCCAGGAAGTGGAGAACCGATACCCTGGCAAGAAGCTGGGTACCGATATACCCTATGGTGCGGTCGGCGAGTACACCTACTTCGTGGAAAGGCTGGGCGAGGGCCTCAAGCAGCTCATGGCGGGAAGCCGCAAGTTCACCTTGGCCAGCCTTCGGCGCACCGACATAGCCTCGCTCACACCTTACGCCGAGAAGGTCACCGGCATCGAGACCCTCGAGAACATGGCCGAACGGGTGATAATGCCCATGCTGGAGAACTGGTGAGGACGCGGCATCCAAACCCTTTACATATTTTCCTTCATAGAAATTTATTTAACGGTCGATTTCCTAATAACATCGTCATGCGGGAGATGTACTCTCCTTGCAGGACGAAATGGGAGGAGAATCGAGAATGGGGGTCAAGGCCATTATCGGCCACCCAAACCCCTTCCAAACCTTTTCACCTTTGTCCGTCCCTCACGAACATCAGGAACATGGGTATGAAAAGCAGTTGCAATCCTACCGATACCACCACCATCGTCGGTATCGAAAGGTCGTACAGTGCCCCCAAGGCCATGGACCCCACGAACCAGAAGGAACCGAAGATGGTGTTGAAGTAACCGTAGGCGCTGGCCCTTTTGCCGACCGGGGCCAGGTCGGCCACCATGGCCCTCATGATGGATTCTTGTGCGCCCATCCCTATACCGAACAACGCCATGCCCGCGGCCACCAATACCATGGAATCGGAGAAGGCCAGGATAGGAAAGAAGGCCGCTGGTACCACTGCGATGAGCAGGATCTTGGGCCCTCCGCGGTCGAAGAACTTCCCCAGGAACATGGCCGAAATGGCGTCCGTGCCCATGGCCAGGGCGTACAGCAGGGGAATGACCGCGTCCTCCCCCAGCGCGTGGTTCTGAACGTGATAGGCCACCAGGGGATAGTCCACGTAGCCGGCGGCCAGGAAGGCTGCCGCCAATGCGTACAGCCAGAACCGCCGGGGCAACATCGCCTTTTCGCAGGGGACGGTGGCCTCCATGGCCTGAGGCCGGGGGTACATGGTGTAGGTGATGTAGAGCACCACCAGGGTCAGCATGGCCGGTATTCCCAGCAGCAGGAAGGCGGAGGAGTAGTTCCCTCCGCACATGAAGACCAGGAATATGGCCACCGGGCCGATCATGGCGCCAACCGAGGAGAGGGCCTCCTGGACACCGAAGGCCCACCCGCGACCGGTGCTGGTGGCGGCGTGGGAGATCATGGCATCGCGCGCCGGCGCCCTGATGGCTTTGCCCATCCTCTCCATCATTATCAGCAGGGCCACCATGTACCAGTCCCCGGTGAAGGCCAGCAGCGGGATGGCCATCAGGTTCATGCTGTAGCCGATGAGCACTATGGTCCAGTAGCGTCCGGTACGGTCGGTGATGTGCCCGGACACCACCCTCCACCCGTAGCCGATGAACTCTCCCAGGCCGGAGACCAAGGCCACCGTGGCCGCGCTGGCGCCCAGGGTGCGCAGGTAGGAGCCGCTGATGCTCTTGGCCCCCTCGTAGGCCATGTCGGCGAACAGGCTCACCGTGCCCAGAAGTATGATGAAAAGGGTGGCGTACCTAAGAGACTGGCCTGGGCTGATGCTAGCGCTATCCCTCCCTCCACCCAACCTATTGCGAATGTTCACCGGCGCATCCCATCCTAAAGCCCGGCACTGCTGGCCTGAAGGAATCCCTGCCTGCCGATATAATACTATCACTTCGACCACATAATTTCAGCTGGGGGCAAGGTAGATTATCAAGCAGCTTCGTTCCCTCGTCCATGGAGCGGAAGAGCAACCGGCTTGCGGGAGAGCAGAGCCCTTACCTTTTACAGCACGCCACGAACCCGGTCGATTGGTACCCCTGGGGCCCGGAGGCCTTCGAGGCCGCCCAGCGCTCGGACCGCCCCATCTTCCTGTCCATAGGCTATTCATCCTGTCACTGGTGCCACATGATGGAGAGGGAGTCATTCGAGGACCAGGAGGTGGCCGACCTGATGAACGACACGTTCGTGTGCATCAAGGTGGACCGGGAGGAACGTCCGGAGGTGGACAGTCTTTACATGAAGGTCTGCCAGATGATGACCGGTGGTGGGGGTTGGCCGCTGACCATCATCATGACCCCGGACCGGGTGCCCTTTTGGGCCGGGACCTACCTGCCCCGCCGCTCCCGGCAGGGCATGCCCGGGCTGTTGGACCTCGTCCCGGCCATAGCCAAGGCTTGGAAGGACGGCCGGAGCGAGATCCGCGAGGTAACGGTCAAGGTGCTGGAGATGCTGGATTCCTTCGAGCGGGACCCGGAGGAGGGCGACGTCTCCGAGCTGGTGGGCATGACCTTCCAACATCTTACCGAGGACTACGAGCCCAAGTACGGCGGGTTCGACGCGGAGAGGAAGTTCCCCTCACCCCACAAGCTGCTGTTCCTGATGAGGTACTGGAGGGAGAGGAAGGACCAAAAGGCCCTGGACATGGCCATCAAGACCCTGGACAGCATCGTCCGAGGGGGGCTGAGGGACCACGTGGGCGGGGGCTTCCACCGCTACTCCACCGATCCCCGATGGCACCTGCCGCACTTCGAGAAGATGCTTTACGATCAGGCCCTGCTGCTCATGGCCCTGTCGGAAGGCTTCGCCATAACTGGCCGCGCGGAATACCGGCAGGCCGCGGAGGAGCTCGTCGATTACGTGGCGGAAAGGCTCACCTCGCCGGAAGGGGCCTTCTACTCCTCGGAGGACGCTGACGCGGCGGGGGAGGAAGGCTCCTACTACGTCTGGTCCATGCAGGAGCTGGCATCCACGTTGTCGCCGGAGGACCTGTCCACGTTCAAAGAGCTGTACGACCTGTGGGACTCGGGCAACTTCCGGGACGAGGCCAGCCGAACCAGGTCCGGCAAGAACGTGCTCCATCGAACTGCCGGAATGGAGGAGTTCGCGGAAAAGAAGGGCATGGGTTTGGAGGAGCTCGGGGAGTGGGACGCCCGGGTCCGGGCATCCCTCAAAAAGGCGAGGGAGAAGAGACCGGAACCCGCCCTTGATGACAAAGTGCTCACGGACTGGAACGGGCTGATGGTGGCCGCCCTCTGCCTGGCCGACCGTCATTTGGGCATGGGCAAGGCCCTTCCCATGGCCAGGCGCGCCTTGAAGTTCCTTGAGGAAGGCATGGTCAGCGGCGGGGAGCTCCATCACAGCTTCCGCCAGGGACATTTGGGACCGCTCTCCCTGATGGATGACCATGCCTGCCTGTCCTGGGCCAACCTGGAGATGTACTTCCAGACGCTGGAAGAGAGGTTCCTGGAACGCTCCCTGGGGCTGATGGAGGAGGCGATGCGTCTGTACCTGGACCGGGAGGACGGAGGTTTCTACCTGTCCCGGGAGGACCCCGACCTGCTGATAAGGATGAAGGACCTCTACGACGGTGCCGCTCCGTCCGGCAACTCCGTGGCGTACTACGTGCTCAGTCAACTGGGGGCGCTGTTCGTGGACCAGAGGACCGTGGACGCCATGGATGGCTGCGAACGGCATTTCATGAAGGAGCTGAAACTGACGCCCTCGGCCTTCGCCATGTTCGTCAACGGGATCCTCATGAAATACGAGCACCGCACCCTGGAGGTATTCGGCGACGCCGAGGCCCGCTTCCCCGGCTACCACCCCCATCTCCTGGTGATAAGGGCCGAGCACATGGAGGCTGGTATCGAGGCCAAGGTGCCTGCCTATCGCCTGTGCATAAAGGGCGCCTGCCTTCCGGCCACGGACGACAGGACAGAGGTGGAGAAGATGTTATGAGGGCCTAAAGCAAATCGAAGGCCGCGGCCAGAGCTCCGTCCTTGGCCTTTGAGGAGGTCGATGCCGTGCCGATGATGACGGCGTCCCCGTCCCGAAGGTTGAACTTCTCATGCAAAAGCTTGGCCAGTTCGGGATCGTGTTCGTCCACGATGTAATCGGGAGGCACGGTTAGCTTTCCGTCCTTGACGATGAGAGTCGTGGCGCCCTCCGCCCCGGCCATTATGGCCGAGTCGCGCTGTTCCACTCCCAGCTTGATCTTGTAACCGTTGTTCTTCATCTGGACGGCCACGCACTCCTTGCCCAGGGCTATGGACCCGTGGCCTATGTCGGCCACCTTTATGGGAAGATCTGAAATGAAGGCGTTTCCGTGGCGGGTGATCTTGACGCCCGTTTGACGTATATCGATCATGTCCAGTCCACGGAGGTATTCTATTATGGTGCGCATGCTCCCCTCGCCGATGCCTACCGCGTCAGCTATCTGCTTGCGTCCCTTGCGTTTCTGGTCCGATAGCACCATAAGCGTGCGGTACACGTGGTGGTTGCCGAAACGGTGTACCGGACCATAGCGGGGCAGGTCGACGAGCTTCATGCCCTAGAATACCGTGACCTGTCCTTTTACAACTTTCTCCGTTACCCTGCCAATGTTCTCCAGCCACTCGTCGGATATGGCGTAAGCCTCCTTCTGCCACTTGGCGAGGTCCGCACCAGGGGCCATGAACAGCTGCACGCTGCAGGTCTCCGGATCGCTGATCGGGCGTCCTATCTGGGAGAGGATGCGCACGTTTGCCTCTATGATGTTGCCGTTGCTCTTCTTGACGATATCGTTGGCTATCCAGTTGGCCAGTATGTTGTACATCTTGCCCACGTGGGTGATGGGGTTCTTTCCAGCAGATGCCTCCATGGACATGGGGCGGAACGGGGTGATGAGACCGTTCATGCGGTTGCCCCTGCCTACGGAACCGTCGTCGCCGTTCTCCGCGCTGAGCCCGGTCACGGTCAGATAGAAGTTGCCGGTGGCGGGGTTGTCAGCGTGGTTGATGGCCAGGGAGAGGTCGTAATCCGTGTACTTCGTGGCGTTGTCCAGTACCCTCTCGTGCATCTCCTCCACGACGCTGGTGTAATGGTCTGCGTCAGGGATATAGCGGTCGACCATGGCACAGGCAATGGTCATATTGATCTTCTTGCCGTTACGGGAGCACATGACCTTCACGTCCTCACCGGTCTCCTTCAGCTTCTTCTTCATGGCCCCGTTCACGTACCTCTCCGTCTCCAGGCACACCAGCTCGGTGTCGGAGTAAGGGGCGTAAGAACAGCCGAAGGAGGTGTCATTGGCCAGCAGGCAGTGGTTGCCGTTGCCGTCCATCTTGCACTGGTCCTTCAGGGCCTCGAAGTTCTTGATAAGGTCGAAGGAACCCTTTCCGATGCGGCAGTCCACGGTGACCTGCCTGTTGACGTCCAGGTTGGGGAAGCGCTTCAAGTATTCCTTGGTGGCGTTCATGGCCACGGTGCTATAGGGAAGCCTCTCTCCGTTCACTTGAACTATGGCCCGTCCCGAGAGCATGATGTGTATCGGTTCCAGGACCTCCCCGCCGCCGAACTTAGGGGTGCTCTGCCCGCCCACGACCTCATTCTGGTCGGTGTTGTGATGAAGTATCTCGCCGAAGCGGTCCAGGTACATCTTGCACAAGGCCAGGGAAACGGCCTCCGCGATACCGTCGGAGATGCTGTCGGGATGTCCGATGCCCTTCCTCTCCACCAGCTCCACCTTCTGCTGGGAGAGCGGGGTGGTCGTTATGCTCTCTACCAGTATGTTCTTGGACGCTTTCTTGGAAGAAACCTTGCGGCCCGCCGGCTTGGCGGCCTTAGCCTTAGCGCTTACCTTAGCCATGTGATATTCACCTTGTTGTGGGCAGTAGCCCCAAGGGCTACCCGAATAGTACCCTGGAGAATCCTGGCTTGATATAAGGATGATTGACTATAATATTCATATATGAATAATCATATATCTTGCTCGTGAAGTTCCCTCCTGAGAGCGACATAAAACGGTTGCGGAAGTCCCTGGACATAACCCAGCAGGAACTGGCCAAGCTGAGCGGCGTCAGCCAATCGACCATAGCTAAGCTGGAAAGGGGGAACATCAAGGGAAGCTATGAGGCGGTCACCAGAATATTCTCCGCCCTGCACGAGGAATCACGGCGCAACACAAAGGCCAGCATGGCAGGGGACCTTGCCACCCGGCAGATCGTGAGCGTTCAATCCAACGAGCTGGTGAAGAACGCCACCGAACTGATGCGCTCCTCCGGTATCTCACAGATGCCAGTGTTCCTAGGGCGCCTGCACGTGGGAAGCATAAGTGAGAACCTTATACTCGCCCGGTTGAGGGACGGCGACAGCATGGAGACCATCGCGGAGCTCAAGGTGAGCGACCTGATGGAGGATGCCTTTCCCATTGTCAAAGAGGACACGCCGGTGGAGGCGGTCACCACCCTGCTGAGCAGTTCCCACGCGGTGATGGTCGCCCGCAACGGGGACATGACAGGCGTGATAACCTCCGCCGACCTCCTAAAGATGCTTTGACCATTATTCTTAAAAGAATTACCGTTCCAAGCGCAGAACGAACGAATCCAGGTCGTTAGGGATCACCGTATCGGGGAATATTCTTCGAGCCTCGTCGAGAAGGGCGTCCACCTCATCGTAGCGCCCGCTTATGTGCACCAGGTAGAGCGAGCCCGCCCCTACCTCCTTGGCCAGCGTGGCCGCTTCACTGGCCGTGCTGTGACCGTATTGCCTGGCCTTGTCCCCCAGGTCGGAGGTGGCAGTGGCCTCGTGTATGAGCACGTCAACCCCGGCGCAAGCCCCTTTCAGTTCCTGGCAGGGAGCGGTGTCCCCGCTATAGACCAGTCTCAGCCCTTTGCGCGGCGGTCCCATCACCATCTCCGGGGTGATGGTGCACCCGTCGACCTTGATGCTCTTGCCCTCCACAAGGCGAGAGAAGTTCGGGCCCTCCTTCACCCCCAGGGCCTGGGCCCTGTCGGGATCGAACCGACCGGGGCGATCATCCTCTTGGAAGGCGTAACCCAGCGCCGGGATGGTATGGTTCGCCTGGAAGGCCTCCACGACGTAATCTTCACCCCTGACCACGTCCCCCGGTGCGAGATCATGTCCTATTACCTCGTATCGGTGATCGAACACCCCCAGCCCGAGCAGCCCGTCCACCAGTTCAGCCGTGCCATCCGGCCCGTACACGTGAAGCGGAACGTCACGTCCATAGAAGTTCATGGACTGGATCAGGCCGGGCAGTCCCAGGAAATGATCGCCATGATGATGGGTTATGAAGATGCTGGTTATCCTCATGAAAGATACCGAGGAGGCCATCAACTGCCTCTGCGTCCCCTCGCCGCAATCGAACATCAGCACCTCGGGACCCAATCGAAGCACTAGGGACACGGTGTTGCGCTTGGTGGTCGGAACGCTTCCGCCCGTGCCGAGGAAAGTTAGGTCCATGCTCACCTAAACCCCCTTGGCAGCTATAACGCCTTTCTCCTTCCTGTCCAAGAAACGATTTCCGGTGACGAAGATAATGAACCCTATTATGGCCAACCCCGTCGCGATGAACATTGAGCCATGGTATCCCAGTGCGAACACGGTGATGCCGCCCACCAAAGCGCCCATGATGGCCGATATGCTCAGGAACGATTGCAGGAGGCCGGAGGAGGTGCCCTTCTCCTCGTTCCTTTCCATAAGATACTTGATCGACCCGACGTACAGGCATGACCAGGCGACGGCAATGGAGACCTGCATGGGCACTATCTCCTCCGGCCTGGTGGCAAGGGTGTAGGACGGGAACGTGATTATGGAAAAGATGAAGCCGGCCATGACCAGATGATAGGTCTGGAAGCGGTCTATGAACCTCATGAAGAGGTATTGACTGACCGCGTTGATGCCGTAGACGAAACCGATGAACAGCGGGGTCGCGCCCAGATCGGCCAGGAAGAGCGGGTACACCACCCATATCATGTTCGCCCCGGTATGCCTGAACATTATGGACACGTACACGGGAAAATTATGACGGACCATCGCCAGTGGGAACAGCGGGACCTTGTGGAACCTCTCACCCACGAACACCAGGCGCGTGGAGATGAAGTAGGCCACGAACAGCATCAGTCCGCTTGCGAGGAATATCTCGTAGTAAATTGTAAGCATTCCGGCCACGAAGGTGCCGATACCGAAGCCAAGGCTCCCATAGGCTGTGAACTTGCCGATCTTGCCCTCCGTCTCGTAAACATAAGAGAGCAGGGCCGATGGGTATATGCCGGCGCATAGCCCGATCAGGATGCGCACCACGGCCAAGGAGGTCTTGCTGTCCGCGAATACCAGGAGGAACAGCGCTATGGAGGTGAGGGAAAGCCCCGCCCTGAGGTACAGCTTGCGCCCGTGCACGTCGGACGCCCGTCCGAACACGTAGGACGAAAGGAAAAGGGCCAGGTTGAAGGAGGCCGTTATAAGCCCGATCTCCATGGTGTTGGCCCCGAGCTCGTCCCGCAGCATGTTCGGGATGAGCAGGGCCGCGCCGGAAAGACCGGCGCTGGAGAGCAACTGGATATAGCCTGCCTTCATGAGCCAGGGGGAATTCTTTTGGGATATTATCCTTTGTGATTCACCTACCGAGGTTCTCTATTTCCCGGGTCTTGCGCGAGGCCTTCTTGTAATCGCGGTAATGCTCCTTGCATAGATGCACCCGCTTCAGGCCCTCATCGACCTTCAGATCGGCATTGTTGGCAGCTTTCCCTGAGATCGAGCGCTCGGCCTCGGAACCGCATCCTTTGATGTCGCAGGTCTTTTTGGCCTTGGTGGCATGACGAGCTTCCGCCATGGACCTGGAACCTCAATTACGGATATAATAGGATTGCCCCCGTCAGGGAATACCATTATTTCCTCAGCAATGAATAGCGAAGCATGAGCGACAGACGGAAGGTCCTGGTCTGTATCGACGGTTCGGAGAACTCCCTGAGGGCTGTGGAGTTCGTCCGCGATCTGCTGGTCTCGAACGATGCCTACGTTACACTGTTGGTAGTGGTGACGCCCATGGATTGCGACTATTTCATGGAGAAGACCGCTCCAGCATGCGATGTGGACGCCATTTCCAAGGCCAAGTCCAGAGCTGCTGCGTCCCTGCTCAAGGAATCGGGTATCGGTTACTGCCTGAGTACCATGACCGGGAATGTGGCGGAGATGATACTCAAGGCCTCCTCCAAGCATGACATGGTGGTCATGGGAAGGAAGGGATCGGGCGTATCGCCCGAGATATCCATGGGAGCGATATCGGGACAGGTCAGCCATCACATAAAAGTGCCATTGCTGCTGGTTCCTTGAACTGTCGGACGTACAATCCAAAGTATTTTTAGACAGCGGGGCATCTTCGGACCGTTCACCTGAGGTTAGCATAATGGTCAAAGTAGCTCCATCCATACTATCCGCCGACTTCGCACGCTTGGGAGAGGAGGTTCGCCGTGTCGAGGCGGCGAAGGCGGACTGGGTCCACATTGACGTCATGGACGGGGTGTTCGTGCCCAACCTGACCATAGGCCCGGAGGTGATCAAGGCCCTTCGCCCTCATGCCAGCATACCTTTCGACGTGCATCTGATGATCGAGATGCCGGAAAGGTACGTGGAGCGCTTCGCCGAGTGCGGAGCGGACCTCCTGACCGTGCACGTGGAGGCCAGCCACGATGTCAAGGGGGTGCTCTCCCACATCCGGCGCCTGGGCATGA
Source organism: Methanobacteriota archaeon (assembly GCA_012729095.1). Lineage (GTDB taxonomy): Archaea > Thermoplasmatota > Thermoplasmata > Methanomassiliicoccales > UBA472 > UBA472. The sequence continues at coordinate 15,611 of JAAYDU010000052.1, forward strand.
AGGCGGGGATATCCCTAAATCCGGGGACCGAGCTGGCCAAGGTGGAACCCTTTTTTGACGACATCGATCTCCTGCTGATCATGACCGTGCAGCCCGGCTTCGGGGGTCAATCGTTCCGAACCGAGGTGCTGCCCAAGATATCCCAGGCCCGGCGGACCAGGGACGAACGCGGGCTTGACTTCGAGGTGGTCATCGATGGAGGGGTGAACCGGGACACCGCAAGGCTATGCGTGGAGAATGGGGCCACGGTGCTGGCTGCCGGATCGGCGCTTTTCAAGGCCAAGGACATGGGGGCGGAGATCTCCCTTTGGCACGGGTTCTGATCGAGAGCTCCAATAGCAAGTATAATAATGGTGAACCGAATTCTAGGGGGAACCTCGTCGTATTTAAGCGATAGGGTGTTACACATTGTGGGAATGGTCCGATCATGGCACGAATAGGTTCCAAAAAATCACTGGTCGCCAAGCTAGGCATCAAGGAAGGTCAGAGGATACGTATAATCAACGCCCCTTCCAAGTACGACATGGCCCTGGGACGCCTCCCCAAGAACGTTGTGGAAGCCGGTAGCGGGGACGATGATCTGGATTTCATACAACTGTTCACTTCATCCGAGGAGGAACTGCGCCGCGAGTTCCCCAAGCTCATGCGCACCCTGAAGAGGGATGGGATATTCTGGATATCATATCCCCGGACATCCTCGAAGATAGATTCCGACCTTGTCGGGCTCACCGTGCGCGAGGTGGGCACCGGGCATGGCATGGCCGAGGTCAAGATATCCTCCTTGGACGAGGATTGGGCCGGCATCAAGTTCGTGAACAAAAAGAAGGAACTGGACTGATCTCAGTAAAGTTCATATCGAATGGTCGGCAATCGGGAGTGCGATGTACATGAAGATGTCTGGAAGGCAGATGGTCATTTTTCTCACCGTCATCGCCCCCCTCCTGTTCCTATTGGCCGCCCTAGTGGTTGCTCCCAGCATATGGGTGATCATGCTAGCCATCATCTGGCTCGGAGTTGGGCTGACCATGCTGTACGTACCGAGGACGGAAGATTGATCAGATCATCCGTCCGAACGCGACCTTTCTCTCCACCCGGGTTATGCGCACCTTGACGGTCTCCCCCGGGGTAGCGTCCGGTACGATTATGACCAGACCCCCGATCTTTCCGATGCCGTCACTGCGTTCCCCTATATCAGTTATGGTCACCTCGTAGACCAGACCTTCCTCCACCGGCCTCTTTCCGAGCTCCCCGTGCTCGTCTCGCATATATGACCATTTGTGCCTTGGACAATAACTTTATGGACGGGACCGATAACACCCTCTGATAGAAATGGGTGTGAACCTATCCGATCTGGTTTTGGCCAAGGACCTGGAGAGCGCAGAGCTGATGGGGAGGACGGTGGCCGTCGATGCCTACAACGCGATATACCAGTTCCTTTCGGTGATCAGGCAGCCTGATGGCACGCCGCTCATGGACCCCCGGGGTCGCATCACCTCTCACCTCGAAGGCCTGCTGAACCGCAATGCCAACCTGGCAGAGATGGGGCTGAGGTCCGCTTACGTGTTCGATGGGATACCGCCGGAGAAGAAGGAGGCCACCATACTGGAACGCCGGGAGCGGAGGGAGACGGCCAAGCGGGAGTGGGAGGAGGCCAGGGCCCAGGGGGACGTTCGCAAGGCCTATTCGAAGGCCACCCAGTCCTCCCGCATCACCAACGAGATCGTCGAATCATCGCGCATATTGCTGACACACCTGGGAATACCGGTCGTGCAGGCACCCGAGGAAGGAGAGGCGCAGGCAGCCCACATGTGCGCCAAGGGAGACGTTTGGGCCTCGGCATCCCAGGACTTCGATTCCCTTCTCTTCGGGGCCCCCAGGCTGGTGCGCAACCTGACCCTCTCTGGCAGGCGGAAGATGCCCGGGAGGAACGAGTATAGAGAGGTGCGCATGCAGATCATAGACCGCGAGGAGACCCTCTCCTCGCTGGGACTGAGCGGGAACCAGCTTGTGGACATGTGCATCTTGGTGGGCACGGACTTCAACCCGGGGGTGATGGGGATAGGGCCAAAGAAAGCCTTGAAGCTGATAAAGCAGCACGGGACCCTGATCGGCGCCCTGCGCTCCCTGGGGATGGAAGAGGGGGACATGGAGAAGGTGCGGTCGATATTCCTAGATTACGAGCGCACCGACGATTACCGGCTGGTTTGGAGACCCCCCGACCGGCAGAAGGTGCTAGACATGCTGTGCGGGGAGTACGGTTTCTCGGAGAAAAGGGTCAATGGGGCCCTGGACAAGTTCCAATCGGGAAAGAAGGACCAGATGCGCTTGGACATGTTCTGAGCCCTGCACTGACGCTCACTAAACGTGGCCAGGACCAACGGGTTTAAAAGGATGATGGCCAATAGGGGCGTAAAGGGACGGCGATGATAAAGCAGGTCCAAGGAAGTTATAACCCTAGCACGCTGGAAAGTTCGGTACGGACCCATTGGGCGGAGACCGACGCGTATAAAAAGACCAAGGAACTTCGGGCATCCGGTACGGACTTCTATTTCGTGGACGGCCCCCCGTACACCACTGGGTACATACACCTGGGGACGGCCATGAACAAGACGATCAAGGATATGATCGTCCGCTTCAAGCGCATGCAGAAGTTCAACGTGAGCGATACTCCTGGCTACGACATGCACGGGCTTCCCATCGAGGTAAAGGTGGAGAAGTCCATAGGCGTGAAGAACAAGAAGGAGATCGAGGAGTACGGCATCGACCGCTTCGTCGGCACGTGCAAGAACTTCGCCCTTGACTTCCAGAAACAGATGAACGCCGACTTCCAGGAGCTTGGCGTCTGGTTCGATTGGGAGAAGCCCTACCTCACCATAAATTCCAGTTATATAGAGGCGGCATGGTGGACCCTCAAGCGGGCCTATGACAAGGGGCTGCTCATAAAGGCGAGCCGCGTGCTTCCTGGCTGCCCTCGATGCGAGACCGCCCTGGCCGAGGCGGAGATAGATTACTGGGACGAGAAGGACCCCTCCATCTACGTCAAGTTCCGCCTCAAGGACGATCCCAACGTATCGTTGCTCATATGGACAACCACCCCCTGGACCCTTCCGGCCAACCTGGCGGTGGCGGCCCATCCCGATTTCGAGTACGTCAAGGTGCGCTACCGTCGCATAGGGATCACCGACACGGTCATCATCATGAAGGGCCTGGAAGAGGAGATCAAGGACCTCGGCGGCTGGGAGAAGTACGACGTGCTGCAGACCATACAGGGCGACGACCTGATCGGCATCGAGTACATCACGCCTTTCATCGATGTCGTTCCCTACCAGAAGGAGGCCGACGGCAAGTGGTTGCACAAGGTACTGCCGTCAAAGAACGTGGAGGCCTCCAACACCGGGCTGGTGCACATAGCCCCAGGGCATGGCCCCGAGGACTTCGAGCTGGGCAAGGAGTTCGGCCTGGAGCCGTTCTGCCCGGTGGATGAGACCGGTGTGTACACCCCCCTAGTGGGAAGCAAGTACGTCGGAATGCATATCAAAAAGGCCAACCCCGAACTGCTCAAGGACCTGGAGGCCAATGACCACCTGTTCTACAGCGGCACCATAGAGCACCGCTTCGGCCACTGCTGGCGTTGCAAATCACCGGTCCTTTTCCGCACAACCGATCAGTGGTTCCTGCGCGTCACCCAGGTAAAGAACCAGATGCTCGAGGAGATAGAGAAGGTGCGCTGGACCCCGGATTGGGCCGGCTCGTCCCGCGAGTATGACTGGACAATGAACGCCCGCGACTGGTGCATATCGCGCCAGAGGTATTGGGGCATACCGATACCCGTTTGGACCTGCAAGTGCGGGGAGATGAGGGTGATCGGCATGTCCGATGAGCTGAAGGGCGCGGAGGGTTACGTGGAGGACATGGAACTGCACCGCCCCTGGATAGACTCCGTGAAGCTGGTATGTCCAAAGTGCGGCGGCAAGATGAGCCGCGTGCTGGACGTGCTGGACGTGTGGTTCGATTCCGCCGTGGCCTCCTGGGCACAGCTTGGTTTCCCGAAGAAGCGCGACGATTTCGAGCGGCTGTGGCCCGCCAAGTTCATCGTCGAGGCGCACGATCAGACCAGAGGATGGTTCTACTCTCAATTGGCCGCGGGCGTGATAGCGTTCGGCCGGGCCCCTTACGAATCAGTGCTCATGCACGGTTGGATGCTGGACGGTCAAGGTCAGCCAATGTCCAAGAGCAAGGGGAACGTTGTGGAACCGGGGAAGGTGATCAAGGAGCATGGAGCGGACGCCCTGCGATTGTACATGCTGAAAACGTCCGCGCCCTGGGAGGACATACCCTTCCAGATGGAGGGCGTGAAGAACGCCCGCAAGACACTGAACGTGTTCTGGAACGTGGTGAACTTCGCCACGACCTACATGGTCATAGACAAGTTCGATCCCCACCAGATCACCAACGAAACGGTGCGCGCCCACCTTAACCAGGAGGACCTATGGCTCATCTCCCGCACGGAGAAGGTCAAGAACGAGTTCACCCGTCAGGTCAACGCCATGGAGCTGCACAAGGCCGCAAGGGTGCTGGAGCAGTACATACTGGACGACCTGTCCAGGTGGTATGTGAGGTTGATCCGCGACCGCATGTGGAGCGAAGAGGGGGACATGGGGAAGCTGGCGGCCTACCGCACCCTGTACGACGCGATTTTGGACACCGCGCTTCTTCTCGCGCCAATATGCCCGCACCTCACCGAGGAGGTGTACCAGCACATGGACGGTTCGAAACCGACGGTGCACATGATGGACTGGCCCTCCAGCGACCTCACCAAGGTGGACGAGCGCCTGGAAAAGGCCATGTCCATGGCCCAGGAGATAGTGGACACCGTGACCCGGGAAAGGCAGCTCAAGAACGTCAAGCTGCGCTGGCCGATGAAGAGGGTGGTGATCAAGGTGGAGAACAATGACACCTTGCAGTCGCTAAAGGCCCTCGAGGAGATAATCAGGTCGCAGGCCAACGTCAAACATGTGGAGTACGTAGCCTCCGGCGAGGAGTGGTCGGAGACCCTGCTCAACGTGGTGCCCAATCCCATGGCCATCGGAAAGGTTTACAGGCAGTGGGCCTCCAAGATCGCCGTGCTGCTGCAGAGCCGACCGGCCCACATAATAAAGGAAAGCATGCAGCGCGGTGAGTACTCGCTGGGAATAGAGGGACAGCTGGTGAAGATAGAACCCAACATGGTGTCGTTCACCGTCTCCCTGCCCAAGGACGTGTACGCGGCCGAGTTCAGCGGGGGAGAGATATACCTGGACTTCGAGGTAACCCGGGAGATAGAGGCCGAGGGTTTCGCCAGGGAGATAATCCGCCGGGTGCAGCAGACCCGCAAGGAGATGAAGCTGGACGTCGAAGAGTTCGTGAAGGTGGAGATACGCGCTGACAGCAAGGTCTCCGAGTACGTGAAGATGTGGAAGCAGCACATCATGTCAGAGGTCCGTTCTAAGTCCATGGAGCTGGTCATGGAGGCCAGCGGGGACAAGGTCGGCAAATGGGAGATCGAGGGGGAGAAGGTGGAGATAGGCGTGACCTCCATGAACCTGAGGGACGCCATCAAGGAGCTGACGAAGATACCGGGCATAACAACCAAGGCCGCCGAGGCCCTGGTGGGAGCGGGAGTTCGCGACGAGACAGGGCTCAAGCAGCTGGGAGAGGATGGCATCGAGGAGATCACCCAGCTTCCCAGGGCGGAGGTGCGCAAGGTCATGCACTACTTCGACCGTTCCCCTGACGTCTGCAAGGCAGTACCGGAAGGGACCGGCAAGACCATGGAGATGTCGGAGATGCTTCCCTACCTGCTGCGCATACCGCGCATGAACGAGCTGAAGGCGGAGATGCTCTATGATGCTGGATACCGTTCATTGGACGGGCTGCAGGCCGCGGGAAGGGACGATCTGAAGAACGTCCCCGGGCTCGGCACCAAGACCATCGATGAGATAGTCGATTACATAGAGAAAGGGGGGTTCCGAAATTGCACCTCGTGTCCGAAGTGCGGGAAAAAGGTCGACGCCGGGGAACTGAAGTGCCCGGGCTGCGGCACATCCCTGCGGGCCGAGGTTTCTGAGGAGGGGGCGGAAGCGACCGTGGAACAGGGGCTGCAGGATGGATACAGCTACCTGATAAAGGACGACCGGTCAGACCGTTCCTACCAGCTGTTCGTGGACCAGTTGAAGAGGGGTAAGCGGGGGTTCTGCATCACCCGCAATTACCCGGTGAAGGTACGCGGCAAGTACGAGCTGGGCGACATACCTGTGGTCTGGCTGAGCAATGTGGGCAAGGAGGACAGCTTGCGCCCCAAGGACCTGGAGAAGCTGAACTACTCCTTGGAACAGTTCCTCGCCGAGGGACAGGGCGTGGTGCTGCTGGACGGGCTGGAGTACCTTATAACCAACAACAATTTCCTGACCGTGCTGCGCTTCGTTCAGTCGCTCAGGGACCAGGTGGCGATAAACAGCTCCATCATGATGATGGTCCTAAACCCGTCCACCCTGGACGCCAACGAGCTGAACCTGCTGGAGAAGGAAGTTGACGGGACGCTATAGCCCCAGAACGTCAAGCACCTTGCGGAACCCGGGAACGGTGTCGTAGCCTTTCAGATCGGAGACGTCCACCCAGACGTGTTCCGTGTGCTCCCAGTCCAGTACGACCTCCTCGTCGCCCACCTCGAACAGGAATGGGAATATGCTCCAGACATGGGTGCCATCGCGTATGTGCAGCGTCTCCCCTCTCCCTTCCAGGCGGGCGGTGGTTATCCCAGTCTCCTCCGCCACCTCCTTCAGGGCGGTCTGCTCGGGTCTTTCCCCGCGCTCGATGAACCCGCTCACCGCGGCCCATTTTCCCTTGTTGGTACCCACCTTCTGGCTGCGCTTCAGCAACAGCAGCTTTCCCTTGCGACGGAGAACGCAGGTGACCACTTTCTTCTCCACAAGGTCCATCATGTCCAGCCCGTCACCGACCAAGACGGCCCGATCGCCATCCCTCAGCAACGATATATCAATGGAATCTATCATCGGAACCCCGGCCATGACCGCGCCGGTGGCGACGATCGTCTCGGCCTGTGCGTTCACTATCGCTGAGGGCAGGTGACCGTTCTTCTTCAGGTCCATGAGGGTGTATGAGCCTACGGTGGAACCTTTGCCGTGCGGGAAGACCAGTATGCGCTTCTCGATGCTCTCTCCCTCCCGGCCAGAGGCCACGGTCAGGATACCGGTCTTCGGATCGACGCCGCCCAGGAAGCTGAAGGCCTCGTCCAGCACCATGAGTCGTCCGATCGCCCTCCCCTTGAATATCTCTCTTCCTTTTATTTTCACAGTATCATCTCCAGCAGTTCACGCCTGGTACCGCAGTGCACCTTCTGGGAGCACAGCCCGGGAAGGTAGGAACATGCCTTGGCGGAATCGCTGGCCGTCACCTTGTGCGTTCCCTCGATCGGGGCGACAACCATGCATGTGTCGCACAGCACCTTTCCGAAGCGTTCCAGTACTGCTATCTCTTTGGGGCATCGCAGCCAAACCCCCTTGGAAGTGCAGAACCACACCTCCACGTCCCCCTTCTTCTCCTTTCCGTCCAGGAACGACGCCAGCTCCTTCATCTCGCTCTCCGAGAGGTGAGGGCAGCCCATGGCGATTAGGTCCGGTCCCGTGCCGGTGCGAAGGCTCTTGACGGTGGCTTCGATGTCCTGGCGGGATATCTTCACCACGGGAAGACCCTCCACCCGATCGGGCTGTTCAGGCGTGACGCCCTCCACCATGAACATGGCGACCGAACCGGAGGCGGCCATGGCCGCCGCTATCGACTTCAGCCCGTTGGCGTCGTTGCCGAGGCCGCGGAAGAAGGGTATGCAGGCCCCCAGCTTCCTTCCCACCGCGTGCCCGACCAGCGACCACTCGTCCTTGGTTATGCCCTTTTCCACCTCCACCACGTGGGTGGCCTTCCTGTTCACGTCGAGATGCAGGCCGTAGTTGGGGGTGCGCCCGGTGATGGCGGCCGCCAGCGCCCCCGGGCCCCCCTCCCGGTTCGTCCTGGCCCCCAGCACCGAGTTGGCGAATGACAGTGCGGACGATTCCGCCCAGGCGATATGGTCCCCGACCTTGGGCCTGTTGGTCAGCAGGTAGGGGGTGCAGGTGCAGCTGACCTCCACGCCCATTCTTTCGTAAAGGGAGATGATGTGCAGCTGCCTTCGGGCGAAATGCTCGTCCACGCCCATGTCCCTCCAGCGCTCACCGTCCATGCCCATTGGGTTAAGGGTGGTGGGGACGGACACCTTGCCGTCCTCGGACATCTCCGCGAGAAAATCGATGCCCCCCTCGCCTATGGTCTTGTAGGAAACGCCGGACAGGTGGGCGGAGGTGATTGGTACGAGGCGGTCCGCCCCGTAAATCGCGCCCAGGGCCACCAGGAGCTCCATGGCCTTTCGCTTTGCCTTGCCTTCCTTGCCGTCCAGCATGGCCTGCTCTTCCGGGGTGAGTTGCATGTCCAGGAGAATGGATGGATAGATAATAAGGTGTTGGATTTAAGGGATAAGGCGGGCCTGTGGGGATTCGAACCCCAGTTCGAAGCTCCGGAGGCTTCAGTGATATCCAAGCTACACTACAGGCCCGCGGTCATTGGGAAACCCATGACCTGTTCTTTACGGTCGTGAAGGGAAGATCGAGATCTGTTCACTTCTTCTTGAACTCGGTGTATCCGCACTTGCCGCAGGACGTGCGGTCCTTGTGCTCGGCCATGAACACTCCGGGGCCGCACTTGGGGCAGCTCTTCTTCAACCGTTCCAGTTTGTCCCCCTTCGCCTGGTAATAGTCCTTCTTTGCTGACGGGGTCGCTTTCTTTACCTCTTTCTTCTTGGCAGCCATGGTTCACACCTCACTTCTTCTTGCCAACTTTCTTCGGCTCGGCGAGGCCGTTCCTGGCCTGCAAGTAGTTCTTCTCGAACTTCTTGGCCGACTCCTCGCTGCCGTACACCTTGGCGTACCCAGTGCTGAGGCCTATGCCGAACTCGGTCTCCATGTGGTCGATGATGATCTTGTCCTTGCTGACCGCCAGGGCCTCCGCGAGCTTTGCCTTGACATCGGCCCTCTTAGGGGAACCCTCTCCGCGGTGTTCGGCCTTGAAGGTGACCTCGGTACGGTCCATCAGGGCGTTGGGCTTCTTGTTCTCGATCTCGATCTTCACTTCAATACCTCCATTGAGCGTATCAGTCCTTGCGCCGCCTTGTTGACCTCGGCGTCGGTGCGTACCAGCACCACTCCCTTTCCCGGGAGGCCGTACACGAGGCAGGACCCTGCCGGAGCTATGGCGGCGCACACCAGCGCGGCCAGGTCCTCCTCCCCTTCCACCCGTACCTTGGTCTTGTCCCGGGAATCAAGACCATCCTTTAAGGCCCTGAACATCCCAGAGGTTATGGATCCGGGGGGGTTCTCCACTATCGTCTCCGGCACGTTGAGAAGGTCGGCGGGATGTTCCCCCGCCTTCATTTCCCTGCGCTCATTGCGCCGGTCGTAAACGGTCAAATGGGGGATGACGCCCTTATTTATAAGGGTGCTGGAGACCACGTCCCCCACCGCGATGACCCTGTCACATTCGGACAGCGCTTCAAGGACCTCTTCGCCCTTGAACAGGCTTCCGAACGGCATGCTCAGTTCGACCCTCATGCTGTCCGGCATGGTCCACCCCTTGGGTGGAACGTCCATATCAGCGCACCTTGAGGGCGAACTTCCCGTTCTTGTCAATGTTCATCCTCTTTGCGATCTCGGACTTGGTGTGGTCCACTATGACCACGTAGCCCTGCCAATCCTTGGAGGTCTCCCCGCCGCATAGCGGACACTTGTCCTCCTCGGTGATAGCGAAGCATGCCTTGCAGGCCTTGGCAACCTTCATTTCTCCTGACCCCCCTTCTTGTCCCTGTCCTCTGCGAGCCATTCTTTCTTGCCCAGTCCGGGCTGCCTCATGGTCAGGCCGATCTTGCTCTCGCGGGGATTGCGTTCGTTGAAGGAGAGTGTCACTATACGGGTCCTGACCAGGTCTCCCACCTTGATCTCCCGCTTGGTATCCTTGCCGATGAGGCGCTGATTGGATTCGTCGGCGTCCATGCGGTCGTCCATTACCTGGGAAACGTGCAAAAGCCCGTCCAACGGTCCGAAGCGCACGAAGGCCCCGAACTTGAGGACCTCGCAAACATGTCCCTCTACCACCTCATTGACCGTCGGGCGGAACACCAAGGAATCGAAACGGACCGTCTGATAGACAGCACCGTCGCCATGAACTATGCGTCCGTCTCCGACCGGCTCTATGTTCTTGATCAGGACGGTGAGGGAGTTGTCACCCTCGATATGGCCCTCCAAGGACTCGCGAGCCAACTCATTGACCACCTGGTCAACATCATCGCCCAATCGGTTGGGTGGGATGCGGACTACCTTTTCCCTTTGGGTCAACATGTACATGAGGAATCCTCTTAACTACCTTGGCATGATAAATCTGTTATATAAAGATTGACCATCGAGCATATAAGCGTTCTTAATGCTGGATTGAAAAAAAAGGAAAGGTTGGGAAAGGGGTTTTCGATCAGACCACGAAGATCACGGCGAAGACCAGGGTGATGGTCGACAGCAGCTTCACAAGCACGTGGAGCGAGGGACCGGCGGTATCCTTGAACGGATCCCCGACGGTGTCTCCCACGACGCCCGCGGCGTGCTGAGGCGTGCCCTTTAGACCCTTGGACTCGATGTACTTCTTCGCGTTGTCCCATGCCCCTCCACCGTTGTTCAGGAAGAGGGCCATGAGCACACCGGCGATGGTGGCTACCATAAGGAAAGCCCCAACGCCCATGACGGCCATATCGTTGTTGTCAGGGTAGGCGAACCTCAGGATCAGACCGAGCGCCACAGGCACGACCACCGGCAGAATGCCGGGCAGGATCATGGCCTTAAGGGCGCCCTTGGTGCTGATGTCCACGCAGGTTGCGTAGTCCGGCTTTTCGGTACCGGCCAGAATGCCCGGCTTCTCCTTGAACTGCCTGCGGACCTCGGCGATCATGTCACCGGCGGCCTTGCCCACAGCGCTGATCGCCAGCGAGGTGAACAGGTACACCAGCATCGCTCCGACCATGGCGGAGATGAAGACAACCGGCTGCAACAGGTCCACGGTGAAGCTGTCGTAGAAGACCAGGATGTCTATGCCGCGTATCTTGGCCACCTGCTCGAAGAACGCTCCGAACAGCAGGTAGGCGGCGAGGGCCGCGGCACCCATGGCATACCCCTTGGTCAGGGCCTTGGTGGTGTTGCCGATGGAGTCCAGGCGGTCTGTCCTGACGCGGACCTCCTCAGGCTGACCGGACATCTCAACGATACCGCCGGCGTTGTCGGTGATGGGACCGAAGGTGTCCTCGGCCAGCACGAAGGCGCAGGTGGCGAGCATGCCCATGGTGGCAACGGCAGTGCCGTATAGACCATAGATGAACTCGTGAGCGGCGTCCGGCGAGGCCAGAACGCCGAGCTCGTACGAGGCTATCAGTGATATGGCGATGGCGAGAACCGACATCGCGGTGGTCTCCATACCGATGGAGATACCGGCGATGATGTTGGTGGCCGGGCCGGTCTCAGAGGCTTTGGCGATCTTCTTGACCGGGCGATACTCGCCAGCGGTGTAGTACTGGGTGATGTAGACTATCACTATGCTGAGAGCGATACCGATCATACCGCATACGAAGAACAGGATCTCCCCGGCCAACATCTGGTCCACAGCTAAGTAGAACAGTATGGCGGCGATGACACATGTCACGTAGTACCCGCGGTTGATGGCCTTCATGGGGTTCTCGTCCTCGTTCCTCATCTTAACTGTCATGATCCCGACCAGACCGGCCAGCAGACCGAAGCCGCGGACCACCAGGGGGAACATGAACCAGCCGGGGTTTCCAGTACCGGCGAAGATGGCGATACCGAGGATCATTGCACCGATGTTCTCAGCGGCAGTGCTCTCGAAGAGGTCCGCACCACGTCCAGCGCAGTCTCCCACGTTGTCGCCGACCAGGTCAGCGATGACGGCGGGGTTGCGCGGGTCGTCCTCGGGTATACCGGCCTCGACCTTTCCCACCAGGTCAGCGCCGACATCGGCGGCCTTGGTGTAGATACCGCCGCCCAACTGGGCGAACAGCGCGGCGAAGGAAGCCCCGAAGGCGTAGCCGACAGCCAGGAACAGAGCGTCCATGTACAGGTCTGCGGAGTTGGGGGCACCAACCGCCACATAGGCCTGGTAAACGAAGAATATCCCGGCGACCCCCAGAAGGCTCAAGGCCACCACGGCGATGCCGGAGACGGCGCCGCCGCGGAAGGAGGTCAGGAGCGCCTCGTTCAAGGAGCGCCTGGCGGCGCTCGCGGTCCTTATGTTCGAGCTCACAGACACGTACATTCCGATATATCCGGACAGGGCAGAGAAGAAAGCCCCGAGCAGGAACGCCACACCGGTCCACAGGTTTATCCCGATGGTGATCAGGATGCCCAATATGACACTGATGATGGCGATCGTCTTGTACTGACGAGCGAGATAGGCCATGGCCCCCTCGCGGATAGCGTCGCTGATGGCTTTCATCTCAGGAGTACCAGTGTCCTTCTTGAGAATCCACCAGGTCAGGAATCCGGCGAAGAGGAGACCTATAATGCCCGCGATCGGTATTGTATAGTACAGAGGATCGTCTAACATTGAAAAGCCTCTTTAAATTCCAGCCTAAATACAGCTACCTATATAAATCGTTTAGGTATTTTCCAGACACGAAATTCGTAGTCTGGCATCGAAAAAGCTACGCTATGTCCAAAGGAAAGATGGATATCGGTGTCCGCACATGCCGGGGATCAGAACCTGGCCTTGAGGACCACCAGTCCCTCCTTGCGCGATATGTCTATGGAATGCCTTCCCGAGCTGTGGGCGGTTCCGCGCATCTTCAGGACCTCCAGGTACTTTCGCCTGTCCCCATGCTCCTCGTTGAGCAGAAGGAGAACGATCCCGTCAACGGTATAGGCGATCTCGGGTGGATACAGTTCCCCGGGACGGACCTCTCCGGTGACCAGGGTGGTGGCGTTCCAGTGCTTGAGGCGATTGGCGAGGTCGAAGAGGAAGCTGCGGTAATCCTCCTTCAGCATCTCGCCGACCACGGATATGGGATCGATGACGATACGCTGGGGCATTATCTCCGCTATCTTCTGGTCCATTGCCTCCAGTATCTTGTCGCGGTCCCCGGACCTTATCAGGTCTCCAATATCGACGTAGACGATGTCCTTGTCGATGTACTCGGGCTTCATGAAGTTGAACTGGGAGGAGAAGCGCAGCATCCAATGCACAGGCTCGCTCAGCGTGGTAAAGAACAGCCCCCGCTCTCCTCGTGACACCCCCTGGCACAGGAACCGCAGGCAGAAGGTCGTCTTGCCGGTCCCTGTGGACCCGGCGACCAGTATGACCGACGGGAATGGAAAACCGTTCTCGATGAGCTCGTCCAAGCCAGGTATTCCAGACGGTATCCTTTCCATCTCCATCCCGTCTCCATTACCCTCTTTCATGATCATATCCCTCCTCCTATCGGGCCACCCGTCCTCGCAACGTTCCTGTCGGGCGTCCCATCCCCCTGTAGTTCCAGCTTCAGTTCGATGCCTCCCAAAGAGAGTAACGTACGATAAAGTCCATGGTTCCTATTACGGTCCACGACAATGACCACGGCCATGTTCCCGGAGAGAAGGCGCACGAACTCGTCCAGGAACGCCTCGACCGCCTGACGGCTGTTGTACATGAGCAGGATGGAGACGTTGTCCACCAGCGTGAACTGCAGCGTTGATATGTCAAAGCCATTTACCGAGGCGGAACATGTGCTCAATACCCCGGGAAGCTCGTCGATATGGCTGGGACCGTTCAGGAAACCTACCCTCTCTCGGCATTCGCCGATACCCTGAGAGAACTGGGACACAGCGTCTATGAAGTTCAGTTGATCGCGGTCGATCCTGTGCATGTCCAGCAGGTGGACGATATACTGATGCGGCCGGTCGACCGAGATGAACAGGCCGGGGTTCCCCTTCCCGATTAGGGCTTTCAACAGCACCAGCTCGACGACGACGAACTGCGTGCTCGCCACGTTCAATATGTAGAGGCCCGGACGGGGGGTTTCCCCTATCTGCCGGCGAAGGTGCTCGCAATGGGAGAGGTCCCTGGTGTTCATAGATGCCTTTTCGTAAAAAAAACCGAGCGTATAAAGCAGGTTGGTCAGCCAAATCGAATTTGATATTCAGAACGAAATCTGTGCTGGAACCCTTCTCATATTAAATATTTCCAAGCTCATTCGGGTGGGATTGCTTTGATAGGCGGTGACGCTCTCGGGCTCGTATTGGTCTACGCCTACGTGGGCGTCATGGTGGTGATCACCGAAAGGTCCCGCTTCCTGAGAGATCACTCCTTCCATCGCAAGTTCATTCACGTCATGATCGGCAACATCGCCCTTTTTTGGTGGGTGTTCGAAACCAATTACGTGATGTCATTGCTGGCCGCGGCGCCCTTCGTGCCGTTGCTGTTCGTGTTCTCGAAGTACGGGGGAAGGAGGGAAAGGAACGACAGCAAGCTCGTCGAGGGATTGAAAGGTTCCATACTCTCCACCGCATCTCACGACGGTCACAAGCTGGGACTTGTGTACTACGCCATATCCTGGACCATACTGGCGTTCTTCGCCTTCAACGATCTTGTCATAGCGTCAGTGGGCATAGTCTGCATGGCCTACGGGGACGGTATGGGCGGCCTGGTGGGCAAGACATTCGGCAAGAGGAAGATACACGGCAACAAGACCCTGGAGGGCACCCTGGCCGTTTTCCTCTTCGCCGCTTTGGCCATATTCCTGATAATCAATTACTACAACCTGCTGTTCGATGCCGGGCTTTACGGGACAAGGACCGTTCCCATGGCCATCAGCGCCCTGGCCGCGCTTGGCCTGGGCGCCTACGTGGCGGTGGTGGAACTGTACACCCCTGGAGAATATGACAACCTGGTCATTCCCCTGTCCACGGCACTGATAGTGTTGATGGCGGGTATCTGAGGCTTTGGAATGGATCTGATAGTGGTGGACGGCATTGACGGTTCCGGGAAGAGCACGGTGGCCGAGTGGATGGCCGAGCATTACCGTTCCAGAGGGGAGAACGTGCTGGTGAGGGCGCACCCCTCAGAATCCCTCGTCGGCCGCCTCAGCCGACGTTCGCTGACCTCCGAAGGCAAGCTCATGCGCACCGTGGCCACGGTCTTCTTCATACTGGACGTCCTCAACTCCCTTCGGCTTCTTCGTGGATGGAAAGACCTTGACAAGGTCATCTTCGTGCGGTACGTCATGGCGACCGCCTACCTTCCAACGTCATTGTACCGGCAGGGCTACGATTTCTTCTGCAAGGTGCTGCCGATACCGGAACGGCTATTGCTTGTGGATGTCACCCCGGAATGCGCCCTACGCCGGATCGAGGAGAGGGAGCATGAGAGGGAGATGTTCGAGAACATGGAGGCCTTGAAGAAGGTGCGTGCAAAGGTCTTAGACCTGGCCACCCACGGTTGGAAGGTGCTTGACAACTGCGGCCCGGTGGAGGGCACCAGGGCTCAGCTGGACGCGGTGCTGTCGGACTGGGACGATCTGAGCTGATTTTTCAAAAGGTGGACCACCGGAAGGGCTGCGAAGGTCAGGACGAGGCCTGCCAGCAGTACCGGTCCAAAGCCGTCGAAGGAGTAAATGGGCGCGAACACCAGGGGCGCCAGGGAGTACCCGAAGAAGCGGGAGCTGTTGAAGACCGATGATACCGTGCCCTTCAGGTCGGGAACTATCTCCACGGTTATGGTCAGCAGCGAGGCCCATATGAAGGCCGTCCCGGTGCCCAGCACCAGCAGGGACAGGGCGAAGTGCAGCCAGTCGGAGGAAGCGTACAGGAATGCCATGGACAGGCCTACAACTATGAAACCGATGGACGCGGTGAACTCGCGACCCCTGCCATCCACCATGCACCCTCCCAGGGGGGCGGCGAACATGCCCGCCACCCCGCTCATGCCCACCAGCAGCCCGATGGCCTCCTCGTCCAGGGACTGGGGCGGCAGCGACAGGTGGTCGGAAAGGAACCCTAGCGCTCCCATGTAGCACAGGAAGGTGAGGAAGCCAAGCAGACAGAGGGTGCCCACGCCCCTGCTTCGCACAGCGACCTTCACGTTGCTAGCGAGGTGCTTCAGCGCCTCGGTGTCTGGCCGGGACGCTGGGCAGGCGGTCCTTATCCAGAAATTGACGCCGATCGCCAGGACCGCCACCAGCACGAACATCCACCTCCAGTCATATGGGGCCAGGAAGCCGGCTATCATGGGTCCGGTGGCGATGCCCGCTGTGGTGAACGCCCCGAAGTATCCCATGACCCTGCCCCTCTCGCTGGGCGGGGTCATGTCCCCCAGGACCGCCAGGAGCACGGGGTTCACGAAGGCGTATCCTATGCCCTGCACCGAGCGGGAAAGGTAGAAGGCGGTGAGGCTGGGGCTGAGAACGCAGAGAATGCAGCCAAGGACGTATATGGAAAAGCCGATGGATAGCATCCTTCGACGGCCGTACACGTCGGATACCGTGCCCGAGAACAGGTTGAAGAAGGCGAAGGGGAGCATGAAGAAGGTTATGGACACCAGTATCTCCTCGGCACTGGCCCCGAAGTCCGTCTTGAGAACGGGTATCATGGCAAGGACGGCGTTCCCCGACAGAGGACCGATGTAACCGCCGCTCAGCACTGCCAGGCGTTTGAGGTCCATTGCCAGGGAAAGGCATTATATCGATATTAAGGACTTGGTCCGTGCGAGCGAAGGCGGCCGAGGCAATATATTTCTAGGCGCTGAGGATAGGAGGGGCGATAACAATGGAAGAGAGAGCGGTACGTGACATCAAGGTCACCGAGGGCATGACAGTGGACCAGATGGTCCGGGCCATGTCCGACTCCGGCGGGTTCACCGCCAAGAAGCTGGCGGACGCCATAGATATCGTGGAGAAGATGGTGAGGGACGATAGGTGCCTGACCTTCCTCTCCTTTCCGGCCTGCATAATGGCCACTGGCACCCGGGGGGTGATCGTCGAGCTCGTGAAACGGAAGCTGGTCGATGTGGTGATCACCACCTGCGGAACGCTGGACCACGACCTCGCCCGCTCCTGGAAGGACTATTATCACGGCGATTTCGCCATGAACGACGCCGAGCTGCGCGAGGAGGGCATCAACCGGCTCGGCAACGTGCTTGTTCCGGACGAGAGCTACGGCCTTGTGCTGGAAGAGAGGCTGATCCCCATGTTCGAGGAGATCTTGGCCGGGAAGGACTCCATCTCCACCCATGAGATCATCGACCAGGTGGGCGCCCGCCTTGACAACGAGGGTTCCCTGCTTTACTGGGCGCACAGGAACGGCGTTCCGATCATCGTCCCGGGGATCACCGACGGGTCGTTCGGAAGCCAGCTGTGGATGTACTGGCAGACCCACCGGGATCTTAAGATCGACCTTTTCGAGGACGAGCAGACCCTGTCCGGCATGGTGTTCCGTGCCGAGGTCAGCGGGGCCCTGATCATCGGCGGAGGGATATCGAAACATCACGTCATCTGGTGGAACCAGTTCCGCGGCGGCCTCGATTACGCCGTGTACATGACAACCGCGACGGAGTACGATGGCTCGCTCAGCGGCGCGCAGGTCCGGGAGGCCATATCCTGGGGCAAGGTGCGCGAGAACGCCTGGCAGGTGAACGTTGAAGGGGACGCCACGATCACCCTTCCCCTTCTGGTGGCCTCACTGGCAGAGCGATTGAAATGACCCGAGTGGCCGTCATGGGCGGGGACGGTATCGGCCCCGAGGTGGTGGGCGCCACCATGCGCATCCTGGAACAGATGGACCTGGGGCTGGAGTTCGTCAAGGCGCACATGGGGCTTACCTGCTTCCAGAGGACCGGTGAGTACCTTCCGGAGCAGACCCTGAGGACCCTGGAATCCTCCAAGGCCGTGCTTTTCGGCGCCATAACATCGCCGGTAGCCCCGGACCCCTGCTACAGCTCGCCGCTGCTTCAGCTGCGCAGGCATTTCGATCTCTACGCCAACATCCGCCCCTGCTTCCCCATACTCCCGGAGTTCAAGGTCACCGACCTGAACGCCGTGATCGTAAGGGAGAACACCGAGGGCATGTACACCGGCCGGGAAAGGGAGGAGAACGGAACGGTCATCCTGGAGAGGATAGTGAGCGAGAAAGGCTGCCGCCGCATCGTGGAGAAGGCGATCAAGGTATCCAGGGTGATGGGGCTCAACAGGATAACCTGCGTGCACAAGGCGAACGTCCTCAGGAAATCGGACGGACTTTTCCGCCGGGTGTTCTACGAGGTCATGAAGGACACCGGCCTGGAGGCTGACGATATTATTGTGGACGCGGCAGCGGCGGCCATGATATCCAGGCCAAAGCAGTTCCAGTGCATAGTCACCCTCAACCTGTATGGGGACATTCTCTCCGATGAGGCGGCCGCGCTGGCTGGAGGTTTGGGACTGGCACCCTCAGCCAACCTGAGCGATCACTTCGGACTGTTCGAGCCGGTGCACGGAAGCGCCCCGGACATAGCCGGGAAGGGGATAGCGAACCCGTCGGCGACCATACTGTCGGCCGTTCTGATGCTGGAGTTCCTGAAGAAGATGGATGCCGCCAGCCGGCTGCATTCCGCCCTGGTGCAGACCCTGACGGAGGGCGATCGCACCAGGGACCTGGGAGGGAAGCTGGGTACCGTGGAGTTCGCCGACAAGGTCGCGGAGAGGCTGACCAGGCACTGAGCGGAAACAGTTATTTCTACCGTCCGCGCGAATCCCGATTTCATGAGCGCGGAGCTGAGGCGGAAGATAGTCGACAGGTGCCGGGAGTGGGGCGTGGAGATGGTGGGGTTCGCCTCGGCGGACGATTGGGACGAGCCCCCCTTCGAACCTTGGCCCCCGGAGCAGTTCAGACCCAAGGCCATATTCCCCGGTTGCCGAACGGTCGTCGTGATGGCCCTCCCGGTGACCCTGCCCATACTGGAGACCTCGCCCTCCATTTGGTACCAGGAACTGTACAGGAACCTTAACGCCCAGCTTGACGAGAGGGCCTATCAGCTCTCCCAGTTCCTTAACGGCCTTGGTCACGCCTCCGCCTACGTGCCGCGGGACGGCTACGGGTCCGTGGAGGTGCTTGTCGACAACCCCTATGCATTCTTCTCGCACCGGCACGCCGCGTACCTGGCCGGGCTGGGAACGTTCGGCCTCAACAACATGCTGCTGACGAAGGAGTATGGACCGCGGGCGCGTCTCGTCTCGGTGTTCACCACCGCGGAGATGCCCGCCGACCGACCGATGGAGAAGGGGCTTTGCGTGCGCTGCAACCGCTGCATCGAGGCATGCCCGGTACAGGCCATAGGTGACGTCGATTATCCCGAGGCGTCCATCGATAAAAGGAAATGCTCGGGGCGCAGCCTGGAGCTCAAGAAGGCGTATCGCTCGCCCTGCGGCATATGCATAAAGGTCTGCCCGGTGGGGGAGGACCGCAAGCTGTACGGGCGTAAGGACATGGGGCTGTACGACGGTCCGGAAAAGGACCCCGATCTTTTCAAAGCCTGGGAGCACGTGCGCAGGTATGGAAGCCGGTAGGACTCCCATAGCAAGCATTAAGTCCTGACCGGGGCAAGTGATTCATAACGGGGGGTTATTCACGAGGACCGCCGAGGCGACCCTGCGCCCTATGCGCTAGCGCTACCTTCGACTTCTCCAACGCCATCCCAACCCTTCGCCAGGGGGAAGGATACGATGTCCATCAAATGGTTCTCTTTGCTCGTTGGAGCGCTCATGCTGCTCCTGGTGTTCCAGCCCGCTACGGTGGACCTTGCAGTGTTCCAGGACCGTGACGACCAGTACGATGAAGAGGACTTGGTTCAGACCGCCATGCGCGACAGGGGCGAACTGCTGGCGAAACTGATGGCCGTGACCACCGACCTCAACCATTCCGACTCGGACGGAATGCCCGATTCGGTGGAATGGGTGATCGGCACGGACCCCCGCAACCCCGACTCCGACTTCGACGGGATCGACGACCGTCAAGAGATACTCTTCGGCCTGGACCCGATGTCCCCCGATTCTAACCGCGACCGGTTCCCCGACCTGCGAGAGTTCGAAGGGGTCCCGATGGACCTTGACGGGGACGGGGATACCAACGCCTGGGACCGGGACAACGACGGGGACGGCGTCGATGACCACCTGGACATCTCCCCCTTCGCCTCTACGGCCATGACCGACATGGTTCGGGTGAGCGTGAGCTACGGGGGAGATCCCCTCTTCGTGACCTTCCAGCTGCGCACCGCCGACCCGGAGCACCTGGGGCTGACAGTGCAGACCTGGGACTGGCCCTCCGACGCCCGCGGCTCCATGAAAGACCTGGACCGCTCCTCCGAGGACGTTACCGCCGCCGCGCTGCTGCGGGTGAGCTGCTCCGCGCCCCTTGACCAGGACGAGCTGCACGAGTACGGGATGGTTTTGGAGGAAGGCAATGCCTACGTTCCGCTGTTCCCGGTATGGGACATGGGCAGAGTGGTAGCGCTCAAGGGGCGCATGTACGTTCCCGCCACGGGAGCTCAGCAGCTGGACCTGGAAGCCGAGCTGGTGTGGAAGGTGAACGGGCTGACGGACGTCCCCATCGCCGAGCTGTTGTGGGGTGCTGGCGAAAGTCTCGTGATCGGAGAGGACGGCCAGGCCGTGGTATCCGCCTCCGGCTCGGAGGAGGAGCGAATCCTGCAATGGAAGGACCTGGGCGGGGGAATGGTGGCCCTGGCAGGCAGCAACGGGCTTTACCTGTCCGTGGACGGTGAGGGCGTTGCGACCTTCAGCGGCCCTGGCATCGACGAGGCCTCGGCGTTCAGGGTGCATGACGTGCAGCCATCCGGTACCACCCTCACCGCCTGGAACGGGAATCCGCTGGCCGTCAACTCCACCGGGGCGGTGCTTGCCGACGGCGCGCACGCTCCAGGAACGGACCTCTTCAGCAGGATGGACCTGGGATACCGTTCAAGCATGATCACCCTTGCCTACTACGATGAGGGGTTCATGCTAACCGGCCTCTCGGCGGAGGAGAACCACGGGACCGCCCTCGGTCTCGTGTACGGGGACGACCGTGAGGACATGGTGTCCGCCAACCTGATAATGGCGTACGATTACCTCAGGACCGCGGAGAACGACCTGGGCGATGTGGCGGGAATGCTGGACGCCCACGTTCTGGACTACAGCATGATGCGAGCCGACTACGGAACGAGCGACGAGGCCACCAGGGCCCTGGTGAACATGATGATGCCCGCGGCGCGGGAGCAAGACGACGGCACAGGCATCTCCTACTACATATCGGCCATGACCGACCGCTCCACCTGCCTGGAGCTATCCCAGGTATCGATGGGGCTGGAGATCGCTGGCCCGCTGACCTTGGACATGGGGAGCTTGGAGCCGGTGACCACCCGGCTGCTGCGCACCAGCTGGTTCGAGGATGAGAGCGCGGAGGCCATGGACCTGCACCGGGTGGTCGGCGAGATGGGCACCTGGGGATTGGACCTCAACGACCTGGAACTGCTGACCGCGCTCATGGCAAGCTGGTGCGTCGGGGAGCTCGTGGTGACCAACGTCGGAGATCTGGCCATAGAACACGACTTCCCGGAGGGGCAGTTCATCAGCGAGACGGTGGACGGCATCGTCGGCTACGGCCTGGCCGCCATAGACCTGCTCATGGTGGGAATGGAGGTCCTCACCTGCGCCTACGCCTTCTCGGAGACGTTCGTGGCCATGGGCCAGGTTGCCCGGTCCGCGGCCCAAAGCACCTGGAACCTGTTCAAGGAGAGCTTCACATCGGTGTACACCTCCCTGGCCGGGTCCACGGGGACCTACATGAGCCGCTTCTTCTCCACCATGAACGTGGTCGGACTGGTCATCACCGCCGTGCTCTCCCTTTACGCCTTCTTCTCCATAGGGTTCGAAACGGGATGGTCCTCGGTGGGCACGGGAGTGGCGGTGACCACCGCGCTTTTCGGCCTGGCCTATTCGATTGTGCTGATCGGGGTGGCCAGCATAGCTCCCCCGGTGGGAGCGGTGATCGCCGGGCTGATCGCCATAGTTGACGTGCTGGGGCTGATACTTTTCGGAAGCACCTGGGGACAGGAACTGCTGGGCTGGATAATAGACATATGCACGAAGACGGAGCAGCGCAGCGACGTGACCATCGAGACTGTTCACCACTACTCGGGGCTGATGGACCTGGACGGCAACGGCCTGGACGCCGGGGACCGCATTTGGTTCATGAGCCGTAACTTCGGCAACGTCAGCATGTTGGGCCCGGGGAACCAGCAGGACGTGATCGACAGCTACATCATACCATCTCAGACCATGAGCGTTCCCTATTATTCCTGGTCGGTGACCGGTGGCAACACCACGGTGCTCAGCACCGATACGGGCACCTCGTACAGGTCCACATTGTACGAGACCGAGGCCTGGGTCGAGCCGGGCGTGGGCATGGTCAACTTCCCGGTGGCCATAGGCATGACCACCGACTACCGGGTCTACTACGATGACTGCTGGTGGTTCTTCGGTTGGTGGTGCGACCGCGAATCGTACACCTCCAGCCAATCCACCTCCTGGACCACCCTTTACTACGATGTCATGCCTGGAAGCATATTCGAGTTCGCTGCCTGGAGGGGCATCTCCTCCAACGACCATGATGGGGATGGCCTCGGGAACATGGACGAGAACGGGTCCGACCCCTGGTCCGCGGACAGCGACCAGGACGGGCTGGGGGACGATTACGAGCGTCAGATCGGAACTGACCCTGGACGCGCGGATCCCGACGGTGACGGGCTCGGGGACCGCGAGGAGGTCATCTGGGGTCTTGACCCCTGGGCCCGTGACTCGGACAGGGACGGGCTCACGGACGGCATGGAGAGCTCGGGCTGGGTGGTGAACTTCACTTACCAGGGGAGCGAGTTCTTCTGGCACGTGCGCAGCGATCCTTCCCTTCCGGACACGGACGGGGACAGCCTCACCGACCTTGAAGAGTATCACGGACTGACCAACCCGCTCACCGCCGATACCGACGGGGATGGGGTGATGGACGAGCTGCGCGGCTACTACCGCACGGATATGACCTACGTTAAAAGCATACTGAGGGAGAGCGACCCGATAATGTCCAACCGCGTGGCGGTCGGCGATGATGGCTGCATCTTCGTGGGCGGAGTGGAGGAGGAGCATGTACACGTGTTCGCACCGAACGGGACCTGGATGAGGAGCTTTCCCTTCTTCAGTGGACAGGGGCAGTCCCTGGTGGACATGGAGATGGGGCGGGACGGCCTCCTGTACATCGTCTCGGACAGGGTGGTCCATGTGTTCACCCAGAGCGGCGAGCGCGTTCGTTCCATAGATCCCATCCTGGCCAATGACAGCGAGTACTACTGCATCACCGGTATTGGTCTGGACGATCAAAGGTACATCTACCTCTCATTCGGGTCGTGGGATTGGTATGACCAGATGAGCAAGGTGCGCCGTTACCATTGGAACGGGAGCTTCGACCGGGACATGGTGGTGGGCCAGGTGCATGGGGCGGAGAGGATGGACCAGTACAAGGGATTGTGCGTGGACGCAATGCACGACATCTACGTGGTGGACCGGGGAATGTGGAAGGTGCAGGTGCTGGATGAGAACGGGGTCCTGAAGGCGGAGTGGAGCGAGAAGCTTGACGAGCCCGTGGATATAGCCCTTGACCTGCAGGGGAACCTCCTGGTCACCAATCAGGGTTACTATCCCTACACCACAAATGCCATGCTCCAGAAGTTCACTCCAAGCGGTCACTGGATGTACGAGTTCGGGTTCAACGAGGAGTACCCGCTGCTCGATTCGGCCTACGGGGTGACGGTGAACTCCGAGAACGACATCCTGTTGGGTGAATGGAACGTTGGATGCGTCCACCTGATCGGGCATAACGTCACCTGGTACGGCCCCACGCCCCCGCCGGTGATCGATTCGGACGGCGACGGGCTGAGCGATGAGGAGGAACGCGCGGGATGGAACGTCACCGCGGACGCCGAGCATGACGGCCGGAGCATGGACACCTGGTTTACGAGCAGCGATCCTTTCACCGCGGACACCGACCGTGACGGTCTGGGAGACCGAACGGAGAGGGACCTGGGTACCGACCCGCGTAGCAGGGACACCGACCGCGACCGGCTGAAGGACGATGAGGAGGCGGCCCTGGGCACAGACCCCTGCTCGTGGGACAGCGATGGCGACGGGCTTGGCGATGCAAGGGAGCTCGGGTTCGGCAGCGATCCCCTGGCCCCGGACAGCGACGGCGACGGGCTTGGCGATCTGTCGGAGTTCGAGCTGGGCACCGACCCTTGGAACGGGGACAGCGACGGCGACGGGCTCGGCGACATGCAGGAGTTCCTGGCCGGATCCGATCCCAGGGACGCGGACTCCGACGACGATTTCCTGTTCGACGGGGCGGAGTTCGACAATGGCACGGCTCTCGGCGTGGGGGACACGGACGGGGACGGTATCTCCGACGGATATGAGATGCTGCACGGCACATTGCCCCTGGAAGGGGACACGGACGGCGACGGGCTCGGTGACGGGTTCGAGGTCGCGCTGAGCATGGACCCGCTGTGCAACGACACGGACGGGGACGGGTTGAACGACTCGTACGAGGTTGACAACGGATTGAACCCCAGGAACACCGACTCGGACCTGGACGGGGTGCCGGACGGGTTGGACGAAGACCACCTCCTCACCCTGCAGGAAGAGGTGTGCTTGGTGATGGACCCGCAACAGTTGAGCGAAGGGTTCCTGGACGACCTGGCCGGGATGGCCAACATCACCCTGCTGACCGCGGACCAGCTCCTTTCCGATCACAGGGACGCCAGGTACGTGGTGCTGATAGGGGACCCGGGGAACATCGCGGGCAGCGCCGGATCGCTGATCTCCCAGCTAATACCCGATGACGTGCTACTATCCATGTCCTCCCCCGCGGAGCGCGTGGCCGTTCGTTACGGCGTGTGGACACCGCTGCAGACGGTGGTGATGTTCTCCCAGACCTTCGATGGCGACGCCTCCCGGGCGGTGGGCGTGCTTAAGAGCATGAGCGTGACCGTGGGCGATGGGGGCTACCTGGTCCAGTACCACAACCCCCGCTCCTGCTTCAAGCTGGACTGGATCGATGCGGTGCAAGGCACCGACACCCTGATCTGGGCCAAGATGGACGCCATGGACACATTCCAGGTGGAGGTGGATAGGGCCGACGCCGGCGAGGCGCCCGCGCCCTTGGACGCCGGGCACGGCCTGGCGAACGGGTGGACAGAAACGGGCAGGTACGTGCGGGCTGAGTTCCAGCCGGACGGTCCCGGCACCGGTTTACTGGGGGCCACGGTGAGAATGTACTACTTCGATGAGGACCTGGACCGCGATGGGGACGGATGCGCGTCGGAACCGACGGACCTGAGCGAGGATTCCCTGGGCCTCTGGACCTTTCTGGACGGACAATGGACCCTGCTTCCCGGAGAGGTGAACGCCACCGACCTGGTGCTGTTCGGAACGAGGTATTCCGGGTACGTGGAAGCCAACGCCACCGAGCTGGGATGGTTCGCCCTGGCCGGCAGGGGCCAGGTCATTGAGCTGAGGGTGGAGATGCGCTCCCCCAACGGCAACGGGCGTATCAGCCTGAACAGTGGCGGGCATGTGAACGCGTACATTTACGGCTGCGCGGAGGCGGAGGGGAACTGGATCGACCTGGGATCGCTGCGGATCGGCAATGTGTGCCCGGTCATGAACAAGAACGGACACTGGTTCCAATTCCGGGACGTGGACGCGGACGGTCGCCAGGACCTGGTGGTCTCCTTCTCCGTTTCCGAGCTGGTGGCGGACGGGGTCCTGAACAAAAGCACCACGGCCCTGGAGCTGGAAGGATGCCTGGACGCCGCGCACGGTTCCGTTCGTATCGAGGGGACCGCTGCCATCTCGATCCCGCCCGGGCAGGCCTAGCACCGGCCCCTCAAGGCCTTCCCGGACCCTGCGCGCCGACCAATCGTGAACGGGGGGCGTGGCTCGGATAAGGATTAAGTATCGTTCCCCGTTCCAGAATACCGATGAGCAACGACAAGAGGTCGTCCCGACCCATCATTGACGAGAACGAGTGCAAGGGATGCGGCCGCTGCGTGGCAGCATGCCCCAAGAAGGTTTTGCGCCTTTCCGGGCGCATAAACCGGCGCGGATACAACGCCGTGGAGTACGTCGGTGAAGGATGCATCGGTTGCGCCAACTGCTTCTACAACTGCCCGGAGCCGTACGCCATACAGGTCGAGGACGGGAGGGACGAGCAATGAAGAAGTTCGTCAAGGGGAACGAGGCGGTGGCGATAGGGGCCATCTACGCCGGTTGCGACACCTATTTCGGTTACCCGATCACCCCAGCCAGTGACATCGCGCACGCCGTGGCGGAGTACTTCCCCCAGCTGGGCAAGGAGCACCTGCAGGCGGAGTGCGAGACCGGAGCGATCAACATGATATTCGGGGCGGCCTCCGCTGGAAAGCTGGCCATGACCGCCTCCTCGGGACCGGGGATCTCGCTCATGCAGGAAGGCCTTTCATATCTTGCCGGGGCACAGCTTCCAGCGGTCATAGTCAACGTCCAGCGCGTGGGGCCGGGCCTTGGCAACATCGGCCCGGAACAGGGCGATTACGATCAGGCGGTCAAGGGCGGAGGTCACGGCAACTATCACAGCATAGTGCTGGCACCATCCTCTGTTCAGGAGATGTGCGACCTGACCATCAAGGCGTTCGAGATGGCCTTCAAGTATCGAAACCCGGCGATCGTGCTGGCCGACGCCGTTCTCGGTCAGATGATGGAGTTCCTCCAGATCCCTGACAAGGAGCCCACGCGCCCGGAGACATCCTCCTGGGCCGTTCAGGGAGATGCCGCCACCCGCGGCAACCTGGTTTCGTCCATATACCTGGACAACGAACTGCAGGAAAAACATAACTGGATGCTGCAGGAGAAGTACGCTTCCATGCAGGACGACGCCCTCTACGAATCGTATATGACGGAGGACGCGGAAATCGTGCTCACGGGATACGGTACCAGTTCCAGGGTGGCCCGCTCCGCTGTGGACGAGCTGCGCTCCCAGGGGATCTGCGCAGGACTGTTCCGCCCGATCACCCTTTACCCGTTCCCTACAAGGGCCTTCAACCAAGC
The DNA here is from genome assembly GCA_012729095.1 of Methanobacteriota archaeon. Classification (GTDB taxonomy): domain Archaea; phylum Thermoplasmatota; class Thermoplasmata; order Methanomassiliicoccales; family UBA472; genus UBA472. The sequence continues at coordinate 42,924 of JAAYDU010000052.1, forward strand.
GGCCAAGGCCGGCAAGCTGCTGGTAGTCGAACTGAGCAACGGCCAATACCGCGACGACGTGCTGTTGCACCTTGACCGCGAGATCTCCTGCCGGACGGGGCTCGTGAACAGAATGGGCGGGAACATGATGAAAGTGGACGACGTGGTGCTCCGCGCCCGCGAGATGCTGGAGGTGAAGGAATGATAAAGAAGGCCAAGGGGTTCTACGAGACCTTCGACAGGAAAGAGCCGGGCACCCGTGCGACACACTACTGTCCCGGATGCGGCCACGGCATCATACACAAGCTGATCGCCGAGGCCATGGTCGAGCTGGGCATACAGGACCGCACCGTGTTCGTGTCCCCGGTGGGATGCGCTGCCTTCTGCTTCCATTACTTCGATTGCGGAAACGTGGCCGGCCCGCACGGACGGGCGTCCGCCGTGGCGACTGGCGTGACAAGAGCTCTGCCAGGCAAGGTGGTCATCTCCTACCAGGGGGACGGGGACCTGGGGGCGATCGGCTTCAACAATGCATTCCAGGCGGCGAACCGCGGGGAGCACTTTGCCTGCTTCTTCGTCAACAACTCCATCTACGCCATGACGGGCGGTCAGATGGCCCCGACCACCATGTTGGGCCAGAGGACCACCACCACGCCCTTCGGTCGCGACGCGGTCAAGGAAGGGTACCCGCTGAAGGTCTGCGAGGTGCTGAACCAGCTCGAAGCCCCGGTCTTCATCGAGCGCGTCTCCGTTTCGGACACCAAAAGCATAATGCAGGCCAAGAAGGCCGTGCGCAAGGCGCTGGAGATACAGAGGGACGGAAAGGGTTACGCCTTCGTGGAGTTCCTTTCGCCCTGCCCGACCAACTGGCGCATGGACGCGGTCACCGCGGCCAACTTCGTAACCGAGCAGATGGAGAAGGTGTTCCCCCTGGGAAATCTCAGGGACCGCAGCGCCGACCCGGCGCCGGTACCGAACGCCATCCCCCAGATCTCGGTCGAGCGGCTTATGGGGGCTGGGCACGATGGGGCCTCGGCCCAGACGGACGCGGGTTTCAAGGAGCGTAGGTTCAAGTTCTCCGGTTTCGGAGGGCAGGGCGTGCTATCCCTCGGCCTGGTTATCGCCGAGGCCGCGGGCGCCTCCGGCCGTTTCGTTTCCTGGCTTCCAAGCTACGGCCCGGAGCAGAGAGGCGGTTATGCCTCCTGCTCGGTAGTGGTCAGCGGCAAGGAGGTCGGTTCCCCGACGGTCGATACGCCCGACGTATTGGTGGTCATGAGCCAGCAGGCGGCGGAGAAGTTCGCCTCCACCGTTCCGCAGGGAGGTGTGGTCTTACACGAGGCATCGCTTCCCCGGCCAATTGCCCGGGACGGCGTCAGGGTATTGGCCTTCCCGGCCTCGAAGATCGCCGCGGAGGCGGGAACGCCCAAGGCTGCCAACACAGCTTTGCTGGGGGCCCTGACGGCATTGGACCTGCATGGCCTTCCGGAGGAGAAGGTGCTTCTGGCGCTGGACGCCAGCTTCGCGGCCAAACCGGCCTTGGTGGACAGGAACCGCAAGGTGTACCAGGCCGCCTACGCTTGGGCCAAGGAAAACCTCTGAGAGCGCTTCGGCGCCTCTCCTTTTTCTAACTTCAATGCTCGATCGGGCGTGTGAAGTAATGTTCTTAAACGACCTGCCGTTTAGGATAGGCCATTACGGACCTGGGCCTGACGCCTGGACGACCGGGGGATGAGCGATTGACCACTCCTGACAAACTTGGTACGCGGATACGCACCTATCGCGAGAGATTGAGCATGAGCGTGGAGGACCTGGCCAAGAACGCCGGCGTGGAGGCGAGCCTCGTCCGCAAGGCCGAGGAGGGAGAGGTATACCCTCCCCTGGGGGTGCTGGTCAAGCTCTCCCGCGCGCTCGGTCAGAGGTTGGGGACCTTCATGGACGACCAGGTGCGTCCGGACCCGGTCATCACCCGCTGCGAGGAAAGGACGGAGGAGACCGCCGCCCACAAGGAGGGGGCGGTCGGCAAGTATCACTATTATCCGCTGGCCAAGGGCAAGACCGATCGCCACATGGAGCCGCTATACATAGTCATCCAGCCTTGCGAGGATGATTGCGCGTCCTCTCACGAGGGAGAGGAGTTCGTTATCGTGGTCAAGGGAGAGGTCGAGCTGGTATACGGCAAGGAAAGGTATCACCTCAAAGAGGGCGATTCGATGCATTACAACTCCGTCGTACCGCATCACCTTGGCGCCGCGAACGGTGAGGCGGCCGAGATATTCGCCGTCGTCTACACCCCGATCTGAGGTGACATCATGCCGAGAGAGAACATCACCAGGGAAGCGACCATCGGCCAGCTCCTGGACGAGATGGTGGAGAGGATACCGGACCAGGACGCCGTGGTGTACGCGGACCGCGACTACCGGCAGACCTGGAAGGAGTTCCAGGAGACCGTGGATAGAACGGCAAAGGGCCTCATGGCGCTGGGCGTGAAGAAGGGAGAGAAGGTCGCCATCTGGGCCACGAACGTTCCGCACTGGGTGACCCTGCAGTTCGCCACGGCCAGGATAGGGGCGATCCTGCTGACAATAAACATCAACTATCGCTCCGCGGAGATAGATTACCTGCTCAAGCAGTCGGACTGCGAGAACATGTTCATCATCGATGGATACCGGGACACCGATTACGTGAACACGCTGTACGAGCTCGTACCGGAGCTGAAGGTGCAGCCCAGGGACCGGCTTAGCTCCGAGCGATACCCGCACCTGCGCCGGGTGCTGTTCATGGGGCCGGAGAAGCATCGCGGCATGTACTCCTGGAACGAGCTGCTGGCAATGAGCGTGGCCGTCGGGGACGACGAGTACCGCCAGAGGCAGGAGTTGCTTTCCACGCATGACGTGGTCAACATGCAGTACACCTCCGGCACCACCGGCTTTCCGAAAGGCGTTATGCTCACCCACTTCAACATCACCAACTGCGGGTACTGGGTCGGAGTGAACGAGAACTTCACCACCGACGACCGGGTGTGCATCCCAGTGCCGCTGTTCCACTGCTTCGGCTGCGTGCTGGCGGTGATGGCCTGCCTCAACCACGGGGCCACCATGGTCATCCTGGAGAGGTACGACCCCGTGAACGTCATGATGTCCATCGAGCGGGAGAGATGCACGGCCGTGTACGGGGTACCGACCATGTTCATCGGAATACTGGACCACAAGCTGTTCGACAAGTTCGATTTCTCAACCCTGCGAACGGGCATCATGGCCGGCTCCCCCTGCCCCGTCAAGACGATGAAGGAGTGCGTGGAACGCATGAACATGCGGGAGGTGACCATAGTCTACGGCCTTACGGAGAGCAGCCCGGCCATGACCCAGAGCCGTTACGACGAGCCCAGCCTGGAGAAGAAGTGCTCCACGGTCGGAAAGGCCTTCCCGGGTATAGAGGTGGCAATAATAGATCCGGAGACGGGTGAGCACCTGGGGACGGGGGAGCACGGTGAGCTCTGCTGCCGCGGGCACAACGTCATGAAGGGATACTACAAGATGCCCGAGGAAACGGCCAAGGCAATTGACGAGGAGGGCTGGCTGCACTCCGGTGACATCGGAATGATGGACGAGGACGGCTATTACGCCGTCACCGGGCGCCTCAAGGACATGATCATCCGGGGAGGGGAGAACATTTACCCCAAGGAGGTGGAGGACTTCATCTACCACATGGACGGGGTGGCCGACGTGCAGGTGGTCGGCGTTCCCTCGAAAAAGTACGGGGAGGTTCCCGGCGCCTTCATCGTCAAGAGGCCGGGGTCCAAGATCACCGCCGAGGACATCGTGGACCACTGCCGCGGGAAGATAGCCTTCTACAAGATACCCAAGCACGTGCACTTCATCGACGAGTACCCGATGACCGCAAGCGGGAAGATCATGAAGGTGAGGCTGCGTGAGATGGCCTCCAAGCTCTGGCCGGACGCCTGACCCCAAACCTTAATCTACAAAGGGCTGCCATAGTTCCGTTCACAGGTGGTTTCGACATGCCCGAGAAGGACGTTACAGTGGTTCTAAACGAAAAAGGCCAGGAACTGAAGAAGCTGTTCAAGGACTTCGACGCCAACATCGAGCAGTGGAAGTTCTCGGTGGAGGAGACCAAGGACGGCCTGCGCGTAGAGTTCGCGGCCAAGGCCCTCTTCAAGAAGAAGGAGCCCGCCTAGGACAGCATCTCCTTCAACCTTTTCATCTTTTCCGGGGCCATTCTGAAGTCTGGCCTGCGGTCGATCAGCTCCAGGTAGCTGGCTGCCCGTTTCATATCCCGGATCCCGTAGTGCCCCCTGGCCAGCTTGACCAGCTTTTCGGGCGTGGTCATGTCCAGGAACGAGGCCAGCGCGCAGGCCAGGTCGTAAGATACCTTCTCCTTTTCCGGGGCGTCCCTCAGGAAGTTGCCCACGTCCATGATGTACACCTGATCGGCGAACAGGAAGTTCTCCGGCTTGATGTCCCCGTGATATATCCCGTTCCTGTGCATCAGACGAAGGTGCTCGAATGCCTTGTCCAGCTGCGCCTCGCTGACCTTCCTTGTAGCGGACGATGCGGCCTCCAGGAACTCGGCTACGAACAGCCACATACCACCCGGGATGGCGAACGTCCCCAGGGGCTTGGCGGTCGGTATGCCCAGACGGTGTACCTGTCCCATGGTCTCGAACTGATGAGCGGCCAGTTCCTTCGCGGAACGGTTGAAGTCGAACAGCGCCGGGCGGCCCTCCATCTGCAGGTAGACGTTCTTGAAGAACTGAATGGTCTTCTCGGTCATGATGTCGCTGCCCCCAAGGATCTTGGCGAAGTAGCGCACCGGGGATCCGGTGCTGTCCACCCCCTCGATCCTTATCGGAATGGACAGCCTGGAGCCCTCCGAGCCCAGTGGCGTCACCTTCACCTGCCGCAGCTTGAAAGACTCCACCATTATGAGGTGGATGGATCGCAGCACATCGCGGAAGTGCTCCTTCTGGTCGTCCCGTGACGGGCTCATACCTCCGCCTCCTTGTTCCCCTCATCGGTAACCTCCTCGGCGGCGGCCTTTCTGGCGGCCATGCGGGCCTTGGTGGCCTTCTTTGACATGGAACGGAGGGCCAGGAACAGCTTCAGGGCCTGCAGCCGGTGCACCTTGAACCCCTTGTCCACACCCCGTCCGAGCTCCATGATCGGAACGCCCTGATGGGAGTATACCACCCTCCATACGACCAGGTCAGGCACGTTGAAGAAGAACTCGCTGGTGTTCACGTTGATGTCCTTCCCCTTGATGGTGACGTCCATGTCCACCATTCCGGGGCGCTTGATCGGGATGTTCACCCCGTAGCCGAACACGGCCCGGAACAGGGCGTAGGTGATGACCTCCACCGTGCCAACGTCCAGCTTGCGGTTGAGCACCGCGTCCTTGGGCGACCTGCCGCTCCGATCCACCGGGCCGGCCGGAACGTAATCGTTCAGACCGTCCTTTTCCAGGTAGGGGGCGCCCTCCTTGTGGTACTCGCTTTGGAACTTGACCGGACCATTCTCCCCCCAGACCTCCTCGAAGCCCTGCAGGTCCTGGTCCACGTCCATGATCTCCGAGCCTATGCCCTCCTTGTGGAACTCGCTTATGATCGTGCGGCAATCGGGGTCCTTCCAATCGGCGGCGCACATGAGCACCCTCTCCCGGGGCGCCTCCTCATCGTCTTGCATGTTGGGCACCTACTTCTTGACAAGTACCTGGAAGCGGGCATAGATGCGCGTGCCGTCGGAAAATTCCTCCATTGACACCTTCCAGTCCTCCAGCTCAGCGTTCAGGTTGTCGAAGAACATGTCGATCTCGTCAACGATCTTCTCCACGTTCTCCGGCTTGCCCCCCACCAGATGGAGCATGGAAGCCATCTTCTCTTTCTTGCCCAAGGAACACCTCGGGCAATTATCTCAGCACGGATTAGATATCCTTTTGCATGCGCGGCGGGGTCCCTGGAAAGCGGTGAGAATGTGCGAACGTATTTATGATTACCATTCATCATGCTTCAGGAGCATGGAGCAGCCTTCGATCCTCACCTTCGACGACAGCGTTCTCGCCTTCACGGAGGAGGCGTCCGCTGAACTGGCCAGGCAACAGGACCTGCTGGAGATGGTCAAGGATGAGCGGAAGTGGCAGTGGAAAAGCACCGTGGTGCCCATGCTGCTCTTGCTCCTGACCGCCGTTCTGATGTTCCAGTACCCCAAGGCCCTCTGGAGCTGGTTCATCGCCTGCTTGATGCTCTACTCCTGGAACTTCATATTCCTGCTGCTCCCGACAACCAGGAAGGGCGTGCGGTCCGACGGCAACGTGGTCAGGATGAAGAAGACCCGGGAGCAGAGGAAGCTGGCCCTGCGCCGGCTGTTGGGGAAGCCGAAGCTGGTCCTGGAGATAGTCATCACCCTGTTCCTGGGAAGGATGGTGCCTCTCACCGTGGTCTTCACCATGATACTCGGCGCGGGAATACTTGTGCTGGTGGCCTTCATCCTCACCGGTTACACGGCCGTCGCGGGATTGGCAAGGCTCATCATCGTACAGGTCGTGCTCATATTCATCTTCTACACCCTGGTTAACTTCCTCGAACCCCAGACCCAGGGCGTATCGGAGATTGCCCGCTCCTGGAAACGGAGGATGGGGGCCGCCAAGCTGAAGGGGAGGACCGCCTCGTTCATAGTGAAGTCGGCCGCCGTCGGGGTGCTGGTAACTGTGGCCATCATTTTCATCGGGGCGCTGGTTCTGCCGGGATACACATTCGTCACGCTCCTGCTGACCTCTACGAAGGAGTTCGGGCTGCTGGACGCGTTCCTGTTCATCGGCATAATCCTGGAGCAGTTCTGGATAATGAGGAGCTTTCAAAGCGTCATGAGCGTGCGCATGGCCAACCAGATCCTCAACGAGAGGATAGACAAGCTGCAGGGACTGGTGGAGACATCGAGAGGGATAGAGGACAGGTTCCCCGAGGACCTGGACCGCTCCGACGCAATGCGGGCGGTCAGGGGAGAGTTCTACTCGCTCATGCTCTACGACATCTATCGCATGGACTTCTTCGGGAAGTTCCCGGTGTACGTGGTAGGGCCGCGCAGGAAGTACGTTTTCGACGAGAAGGTGCTGAGCCACGTCCCCTGAACTTCCGTTCAAAGAATAATCCCAAATATCACCAGCCTAATCCCGGCGTCCGATGCCTAAGGTCGAGATCGGGGACGCGCGCATCAACTACGAGTCCCATGGGGAAGGGGAGCCGCTGGTCCTCATCACCGGTCTGGGAGGGGAGATATCATTCTGGAAGAAATACATCCCGCTGCTGGCCAGGTCGCATCAGGTCGTAGTTCTGGACAACCGAGGAGCGGGAGACACTGAGTATCCTCCGACACTGTTCACCATGAGCACCCTGGCCGATGACGTGGCCGGCCTCATGGAGCACCTGGGACACGACCGCTACCATGTACTGGGATGGTCCATGGGCGGGAACGTGGCCCAGAAGGTGGCCTTGGAACGCCCGCGCAACGTTGGCGCGCTCGTGCTGATGTCCACCTACACCCGCAGGCCGGAGCGCTCCTCCTTCGCCATAGACACGATGATACGCACCGTGGATGAGGGGGCGACCTTCGACTCGCTGATGGAGCTGATGCAGTCATGGTGTCTCCCAGAGGATTACTTCAGAAAACTGGCCCTGGCCAAGCCAGCCCAGCGGCGTTGCAATGGCAATGGAAGGAAGGCCGCGGAAGGATTCAAGGCGCAGAAGCTGGCCCTGGACCTGTTCGACAGTAGGGACCATCTGGACAGGATAACCGCCCCCACGCTCATTGTGCACGGTGACGAGGACATAATGGTCGCCCCGCACTTCGCCAGAGAACTCGCCGATCTGATAGAGGGCTCGCAGCTGGACTGGGTCCCCGGTGCGGGCCACATCGTTCCGGCCGACCGGTGCTGCGGTCGCGTGCTCAGGTTCCTGAGGAATCACCCGCTCTGAGCCAGACCGGGGATCTTGGTGTCCATACCCTCCCGGCCGAACACCGCCACCCGACTGTCCGATTTCTCGTTGAGCAGGCACATCCCGAGCTCACTGGCCACCCGGCGGCCGAACTCCAGTACCTCTGCGTGGGAGGGCATGTTGCTCATGGACATGCGCCGGCGGGCGTCGCCGACGAAAACGAATCCCTTCGGCTCAACGAATGTGGGATCGGCCTTGCGGTCCAGTGCGGCATACTCGCTCTCCCAGCCCAGGTTCCAATCCTTTACCAGGGTGTGCCTGATGACCGTTCTCGTGTCTAGGGACGGAAGCAGCTCCAGGGTCTGCATGATCCTCTCCCACCCGTCATCTATGCGAGGCACGCATAGCTTGCGGTATATATCCTCGTTGGGAGCGGCCACCGTCACATAGAGCTGGGTGGGAAGTTCCGACAGGTTTTCCAGGACCTTGGGGAACGTTCCGTTGGTAACTAGGAAGGTGGTCATTCCCCGACGGTGGCAGAGTTCGATGAAATCCCCCAGGTACGGGTACATGGTCGGCTCCCCGGCCAGGGATATGGCCACCTGATCGGGGTTTCGCGCCTCCTCCCACATCGCAGGGGAGCAGCGGGGGTCCCCTTTGAAACCGGTGACCAGCTGCCTCTGCCCTTCTATGCACGTGTCGAGTACCGTCTCGGGGTCCTGCCACTTGGTGACCGTCGACTCGAAACCGCGCACCCGCCAGCAGAACAGGCAGTTGTGAGTGCAGTCGTTGACCACCGGTGTCATCTGAAGACAGCGATGGGAACGTATCCCGTAAAAGTCCTGCTTGTAGCAAACGCGGTCCTTGATCAGGCTCTGCTTCATCCAATGGCACAGCTTCACGCCGGCATGGTCGCCGCACAGCCGGTAATGCTGTTTCTGCAATATCTCACGCAGATCGTTCTTCATGTTGCACCTAGTATTCGAAAAGGGATGCCTGTTTCCCCTTCGGCTCCGGTCTCTTTTCCGGTTTCTCTTCCTTATCGTCCACGGCAGGGACGGCAGGCGATTCCGGCCGCTCCTTCAACGCCCTGGCCTTCTCGGACTCGATCATCAGCTTCTTGACCTCGGAGGAATCGACCTTCTTTTCCAGAATGAAGGCGACCTCCTCGGTGCTCAGCCGCATCTCGTTGATCATGGACACCCGGAACTCCCGGTCCGCCCTGAATATCTCCGTCATGTACGGCAGAACGTCCTGCGCCGACCTTCTGGTCGAGTTGTGGGTGTGTTCGGATATCTTGCGGGCGATGCCGGTCCTCATGGACCTGAGGGCCTTGCTGCGGGACATCTTCATGATGTAACTGGGGAAGCGGTACTGCACCCATCCCCTGTTCGGGCGGGACTTGGCGGAACACACACCGATCACATTATGATCGTTGGCATAGGACCAGAAACCATAATACTGACGCCTGTAGACCCTGCCCAGGAACATGCTCGACCTGGACAGGTGCAGGTACGCCCGGTGAAGGTCCTCAGGGTCCTTGTACTCCAGGGGGACGTTCTCGTCCAGCCACATCATTATGTGGTCTGGCGTTTCGTCCACGTCCATCTGGGTGCGGCGGGCGCGCCGCACGTCCGAATCGTGCAGTATGTCCCGCATCAGATCGTACATGCTCTTGACGGACATCCTGCTCTGCAGTACGAATGCGTCATCCTCGTCCATGTTCAGGTTGCCTTCCCCGACCGCCTGCAGGTCGCGTACGGCCGCGCGCATGTCCCCGTTTGAGTTCTCGATGATTGTCTCGAACACCCTCTGCGGCACCTCCAGCTCCTGATCGATAGCTATCCTGCGCAGCACGTTGCGCATGGTGCCCGCCTGCACCCTGGAGACCCTAAGCTGAAGGGTGCTGTTCTTGATGGCCGAGCTCTTCCTGCTCAGCTCGTAGAAATCGTTGACTATGAGTATCACGGGCTGCTGGGTATTCGCCACCAGCTCGGCGATGGCTGGGATGCCGCCTGAGTCCTCGCGGCCGAATATGTTGTCCGCCTCGTCCAGTATGATCAGCTTCAGCCGCCCGTCCTTGCTGGAAAGGAACTCTCCCTCGTCGGTGAACGTCTCGGAACGGGAACCGCGTATAGCGACCCTTTTTATGGCCTCGGCGTTCCTCTGGTCCGAGGCGTTCATCTCAACCACCCCCCAGTTCAGGTCCTTTGCCAAGGCCAGAGCGGCGCTTGTCTTTCCCACGCCAGGCGGGCCCATGAGCACCACGGCCTTGTGAACGGGATGCCCTTCCTCCCAGGAGATCGCCCACTGACGGAGGTCCTTGATGACCTTGGGATTGCCTACCACTTCAGAAAGCCCCTGCGGACGGTAGAGCTCGGTCCAATCGTCAGCCATCATCCTTCACAATGACCGCCTCGGTAATAAAACTGAGCAATAGAAAAATGAAAATGGGGAAAGGGGAGGGTTTGGGCCCTCGTTCTCAGATCCTGCCGCTCTTCTTAAGGAAGAAGAACGCTCCCACGCCGACCGCGGCCAGCACGACGATGATGATCGCGATGATCAGCATCGTGCTCATGCCTTCCTCAGGGGTGGCCGAGACCGTATCGCTATCCGAACCCTCTCCGGCTGGGTTCACGGCGGTCACGTAGTAGAAGTATTCCTTCCCGTTCTCCAGGCCAGTGTCCTTATAGGATGTCACATCACCTTCAACGGTGGCGATCAGGAGGTAGATCCCGGTCTCGTTCTTGCGGTAGATGTTGTACTTCTCGATGGCCGCACCGCCGGTGTCGGGCTCGTCCCAGTCAAGCTGAACGGCCTTGTCCTTGCCCTTGGCGTCCACATCGGGCGCTCCAGGGAGCGTGCAGGGGGTTGCTGACACCTGGTTGGATAGCTGGCTGTTTCCCTCGGAGTTCACGGCTGCGACCGAGTACGTGTATACTATGCCGTTCTCCACGTTCATGTCGGTGAAGGTGGTGACGGAGCCAGAGACATCTGTGTACCTGACCATTGCGGATGTTCCGTTCGAGCGGAATATGGCATATTCCGTTATCTCCGCTCCCCCATCATTATCCGGAGCGTTCCAGTTCAGAGTCACCCGCTCGTCGCCCACCGTGGCGGTCAGGTTGGTCGGGGCGGTGGCGGCCATCAGAGAGGTGGTGTACCTGAGGTCCTTGGTCACTGGATTGTAATAGCTGACGTGGGCGCGGTCCTGGGAATCGATGGCCATGGAGATAACGTTCCCGCAACCACTGAGGTCTATCTTCTGATACATCCAGATCCCGTTCCTCTTCTCCGCGTATTTCAGTACGCCGGAGCCGTCACTGTCCACGTAGACGATGTGCTCATCCCCGCGCTCGTCGACCTTGATCGAACTTCCGATACCGACGACCCCATCGGACTCGATGATCTCCGCAGCGCCCCATTGACCGCCCACATCGTTGATGTATTTCAGCAGGCTCAGGTCCTTGTTGTAATAGGTCACGTAGATCTGGTCAAGGGGATCTATGAACATGGAAAGCCCAAATCCCAGCTGACCACTGGAATCCAGGGATTCCTTGGCCCATGATGATTCCGCCTGATAAGCGTGGATGAGATTCCCACCGCGGTAGTATACCACATGGACCATGTTCAGTGAATCTACGGCCAGTGAGACTTGACCGGTCACGGTGCCGCTGTTCTCTATGATCCCAACGATCCAGTCCCCCTCTGCGTTGCCAGTGTACTTCAGGTTGTTGGCGGCGCTGTTCAGGTACGCTATGTGCACCTTGCCGTTGTGGTCAATGGCTATTGAGCTGTAAATGCCAACATCCCCCGATCCATCCAGCGTTCGAACGTCCCAGCTTCCCCCGGCGTTCGTGGCGTACTTGAGAGTACGGGCACCATCACCGTCGTGATAGCTGATGTGGACGTTCCCTTCTTCGTCCAGGGTCAGGGAGGGGGACATGCCCATCATTGCGCTGGAGTTGTCAACGACCTCTGTGTTCCAGCCGTCGACATTGTTGGCGTACTTCAGACTGCTGTTGGAGTTGTCGTAGTAAGCTATGTGCACGTTACCATCGGCATCCACCGCGATCGAGCTGTGCTCGCCAACTATGCCATCTTCGTCCAAGGTCTCCTGGGCCCACGTAGCCCCGGAGTTCGTGACGTAGGACAGGTGAGTGGAGGTATCGACCAGGTCTATGTAGACGATGTGCTGCTTTCCGTTCTGATCGGACACGACCGCACTGCATGTGCCTCCAGTCTCGTCCAGAACATAATATTCCCATCCCTCGCCATCGAAGAACGCGTAGCAGAGGTTCTGACCTAATGGATCGTAGTAGGTGACATGATAAGTATCACCGCCTTCGGCATCGAGGGAGAGCCACCACGAGGAAACGTTAGTGGTATCGTCGACAACTGTGGTGCCCCACACACCGCTGGTACCCCGGGTCGCGAGCTTGAGATCGTTGGTCACTGTGTCGTAGTACAATATGCACGCCCTGCCATTGATCAGGTCAATATCGATCTCGTTTCCAAATGAGGATGCTGTATCCACCTGCTCGAAGGTCCAGTTGGCGTCACCCTTGGTCGCGTAGCTTAGTTGGTTGGTACTCGTAACGTATGCTACATGGACCTGCCCGGCCGATGCGATCATGCTATTGCCGGGGTTAACGTTCTCGACCACCGTGCTCGTGTCCCATCCGGACCCTGAGCTCTCGGCCATCTTCAGATTTGAATTGGTGTGGTCCCTGTATGTGATGTAGACATTGCCATCGTCACAGGCAATAGAGTTGAATTCTCCAACGACACCTGCCGAGTCAACGGTCTCTATCGACCACTGGCCGGTGTTGCCTCGCGCATATTTCAGGTCGTTCAGGGTTGCGTCGTAGTAACTTATGTGAACCTTACCGTCGCCGCCCACGGCGATGGAATTGTATCTGCCGACATCTCCACCTTCATCTACGACCTCATAAACCCATATACCACCGCTGTTGGTGGCGTACATTATGTTGCGGCCTATGGAATCGTAGTATGACACGTGGAGAAATCCATCAGTGTCGATCGCTTCATCCAATACATTGCTAACCTCGGATTCACTATCGATGGTACCCTTCATCCACGAGGTCTCATCGAATGTCGCTGCGGCTCCAGAAACGCCGCCGAACGAGAAGACCGTGATTAGAAGGGGCATCAATAGTAACCATGCTACGGCTGATGCTCTCAGCTTGTTTTTTTGCATCCCAAATCCCTCCGATTATTAAGAAAGTTAGCAAATATATTATCTTTAACATATTTGAATTGAATGTTTATAAAATATTATTATATTAGATTACGATATTAATTATTCAATTATACGTATTAATTTTTATATAGTTGTTATATTAGTGATATTTATTTAGCATTATCATTTACACTAGTAATGGCCTTATCATGAAAAAATTCGTTCCTTTCTTGTATGAATATTTGTTCTAAAATAATGTAAACGCCGTGAACGTTCCAAATATATTTTAAATGTGAGAATATCTGTAAAATGCTGTTAAGCGTTAACAGCGCTGTTTTATACTGCTCGGGACAGATTTGATTTTTTGAATATCAAATGGGAATCTTCGATAAATAGAGGAAGAAGGGGTCCTGGGTCGCTGACCTAGAACATAAGACCGTCGCCTGGACGGCGGTCGGGGATGATTAGCGCTCGAAGCCCGTCATGGCACTGAAGAAAGCTGGACTGGTGGACCTGTTGGATAAGTAAGTACCGTTCACAGTTTTCGTTCCCAACTCATCCGTTTTCGTCGATCTGCCGCAAGGGACGCTGGACGGGTTGCTGAAGGACAAGGCGCTCTCAACCGCCTTGTCGTTGAGGGCGCCATGTCCATGGATGCGCTTGGGGCGAGATCGGGCGTCACAGCAATGGACGGCAAGTAACTGGGCGTCGAGGATGGCGGTTTGGTGAGTATCGCAAATGCCGGAATGTTCCGCGCGAACATAAAATGCCGTAAAGGGCAAGTCCACGTGTGGATGGGTACTGGTTCCCTGAAAGGTTTCCGGTCGCAGGGAGTTGCCCCCCTGCGTTTTCGTTCTTTCCTACGGAGCGCCCACGGAGGTGCCAGGTATTACCGGTGGCTTGTAGACCCTGGCGGCCAGCTGGCCATCCAGCTGCATGAGACCGGGGGTGTGATCGCCGATCCGGTTGAGCTTCTTCATCAGAGTGGATGTGTTGTCCTCTTCCTCGACCTGCTCGGCCACGTACCATTGCAAGAACTGGTTGAAGGCGTGGTCCTTTTCCTTGATGGCAAGGTCGACCAGTTTGTTGATCTTGACCGTTACGACATTTGCCTCGTGCTCGTAAGCGTCCGCGAATACCTCTGCGGCTGACGCCCACTCCTTCTTCGGCGCGTCAATGGTCGTCAGGACAACTCGTCCACCGCGTGTGTTCACGAACTGTATCAATCCCTCAGCGTGAGCTAGCTCCTCCTGGGTCTGCACGTTCATCCAATTGGCCATACCAGGGAGGTCAATGGATTGCAGGTACATCTCCATGGATTTGTAGAGGTAGGCCGAATAGATCTCGGCGTTTATCTGATTGTTCAATGCTTTCTCTATGCTTGTCTTCATAATGTGATCACTGGAAATGCATTGGTAGCCTCTCGCTTAAAAAACCTTCTTCCTGTCCTTGAGCAGAACGATAAATGGGAGGCGTTCCTCTAAATTAATATGCTATATTATTTTAGTATGTTGCTTAATAACATATTTAATATTAACAATGATCATAAACATCTCATAATATGGGCATTTCCTCCGATTTTTTCTCTTCGGCCTCGTAGATATCGCAGAGCTCGTTCAGAAATTGATCGTAGGTGCGCCTGAACTTCAACTTGTACAGACGGTCCCTTGTCCTCTCTGTCAATTGTATCGTTGTCTTTCCATCGGACATCGCTCTCACCATAGTACTATAGTTATACATAGTAATATGTTTAATAAATATCTTATTGTTAAAAATAGTATTATTTATTTTATACTTTACAATATTTCTATGTTTACTATTATTAATATCTATACTATTGAATTTGATAGTACATTGTACAGACCAGTTCAAATTTGTATGCGACGGACTCCCTAACGTCAACTTGAAAGGGGGGGAAAACAGGTTTTCCCCCCTCCCTTTCGTCGAAAATACTGCATTCCCTTAGAAGTCCCCTAGACCACGGGTTCGGCCGATCTTGAGGTACGGTTCCGGTTCTCCCGCAATCCGATGTTTCGTAAGCTCATCTTGAGAAATCGGGGGATCGCAATTTTAAGAAAGGTGAAATGTGCGATTAAAAAAAAGTTGCTAGAAAAAATTTGAACGGGTAAGTGGTTTGAGGCTTTTGCTCGGTGCGCTCGCTCAGGCCTTTATGAGCAGCGGGAGCACCTGCTTTCCCTTGACGACCAAGAACATCACTGCGGTCCCGATGTAGAACGCCAGCAATGCCGTCAGAAGCCAGAAGACCCCCATGATCATCCTGAAGTCGTTGGTCCACAGGTCGCCACCGTCCCACCAGAACGCGGTGAGCAGCACAGCGAGTCCTGCCACGAAAAGCAGGATCGGCAGCATCTTGACCGGCTGAGCCAGCGAGACGACGCCGATGATCAGCAGGACCACGCCTACGAACCCTACCGCGGTGGCGCCCGCCATGGTCGATGGATCGCTGGTGATGCCGCCGAAGGCCAGCAGGAACACTGCCAGAACGCCGCAGACCCCGGTCAACAGCAAGTTCTCGTTCAAATAGGCGATTATGGCACAGAATGCCAAACCGGCCCCTACCCAGGGCGCCATGCCCAATATTGCAGCCAAGGTGTCATACTGGTCCAACCCGAACATAGCTATCACGATAGCTATGAACGCGATAAGGAAGCATGCCAATGGTTCGACCATAGCCACCTTAACGTGTACGTTGCTTTCTTCTGCCATTTTTATCTCTCCTTTTCTGTGGACATAAAGAAAGGACAAGGTCTATTCCCAGATGGCGATGAAGGCGCCATTTCCTGACACCCTCATAACATCTGATGATTTCTCTCCCATGTGATCCCCTCTCCCTTCGGACTGTCCCCTGAGATCGTCTTAACAATCCCGTTTAATGTATCCCTTGAGGAGGATAATATATACTTTATTGGTTAACCAGTGTTAATGAATTTTTTTATAAGGTGTTAAATATCAAAAAGTGAAACCTACACTTAACGCGCTTAATTTTCAATTAGATATAAGTATTCTGAATCCTTTTTATAAGGCCCCAATAATAAGAAATACTAATGTTTTTGAAAGATGATTATTCAATCATCTGGACGTTCTTTTTTACACCTTTCCGGGAGAAGTTTGGGCTTGGCGTGCTTTGGATTCCTCACCCTGCGTGAGATCTCGAGCTGGACCTGGTTGAACGTGCCTGCGTCCACCACTGGAATGTGATCGGAAGGGATGACCAGGTCCTCCCATCTCAGATAACCGGCGTATACCGGGTTGTGCAGTATGCGACCTATCGACCAGACCGTCCAGTCATTCTCGGTGCGAGTCGTAACCCCGCTCCGATTCAATCCCCAGGCGATCATCTCCATGGTCTGGCCAGAGAGATATTGATTGAATATCGAGCGGACAACCTGAGCCTCGTCCTCGTCAATGTGAAGCACCCCTTCCCTGAGCCGGTATCCAAAGGGGACCCGGAACCCCAGCAGCCCCTGGCCGGACTCAGCCTTCTGCCTCATTCCCATGTAGGTTCGCTCGCCGATCTGCTCGCTTTCCAGCTGGGCGATCCTTTGTATGATATCGACCACGAAACGGCCGACGGCGTTGGAGGTGTCCAGGGATTCGTTCATCGAGGTGAACTTCTTGCCCCACTTCTCCAGGTTCTCCATCATTATCATGAAGTTCTTGGAATTGCGATGTATGCGGTCCATCTTCATGACGAGCAGAATGTCCCACCTATCGCGCTCTTCCATCATCCTGTGATATGCTGGCCGTCGAGTGTTGCGCCCCGAGTGGCCTTCATCGATGTAATAATCGGCGATCTCCCAGCCCTGCGCGTCGCAGTAAGCCTCCAGGCGTTGCTTCTGGGCTGCCAGGGAGAATCCTTCCTTGGCCTGGTCTTCGGTGGAGACCCTGGTGTATATGGCCACCCTAGGCATGCGCTTCGCTCCGGAACAAAGATCTGGCCGGTATGCGCTTGGGGCTAGGCTTGGACTTGATCCTGAGGGCGGAGATCTCCTGCACTTCCTGGAAAAGCTGCGCGTCTATCATTTTGAGATGGGGCGCGTCCTGAACTATTCCATCCCATACCAGTTCACCGAGGTATATACGATTTGTCAGAATGCCGTGCACGGTGGACCTCTGCCACTTTCCCCCGTTCTTGGTGGGGGCGCCAGAGGCCTTCAGTCCATCGATTATCTGTCCCAATGAGCAAAGGTTGGCGGCCATTCTGAATATCCTTTCGACCACCAACGATTCTTCATCGTCCACTGTCATCTGACCATCCAGATACTTGTACCCGTAGGGTTCAGGGCTTCCCAGGTGACCTTTCTTCTCCAATGCCTTCTGGGTCATGGCCACCTTTACCCTTTCTCCGATCTGCTCGCTCTCCAGCTGGGCGATCCTCTGGACGGTGTCCATTACGAAACGCCCTATGGCAGTGGTGGTATCGAAGTTCTCCTGGGTGGAGTTGAACTCCTTGTTCCAGGAACGAAGGAAGTCCATCATCATGGTGAAGTTGCGGCTGTTGCGATGGATACGGTCCATCTTGAGCACCACAATGACATCCCATGTGTCCTTGTCGTGCATCATCCTCTTGTACTCTGGCCTTTCGGGACTTCTGCCGCTGTAGCCGTCATCCACGTACTCGTTGACGACGGTCCAACCTCTTGCTATGCAGTACGATCTTAAGCGTTTGAGCTGCGCAGCTATGCTGTAACCATCCCGGGCCTGGTCCTCAGTGGACACCCTTGCATAGATCGCTGCTCTCAATTGCTTATCGTCTGACATGTGACCGCTGAATCATCATTGAATTGCATTATTAGATATATAATAGCTGACGTTTGTCGGACAAAATAACATATGATATATGTATATACTATATTTTTTTAGTTAATATAGCATATATGTTAAATTTATAAGAGTTCAACGGCGCATTGTTTCGTGCTTTGTGATAAGCAACACGTTCTATAATATTATTTTATGTAGTTTAGTTATCACATATAATTTTTTAGCACTGTAACAAATATATATCTTATAGTAGTATATTATATAAAATATTTATATAAGCTGGACACCAGAAACTAGCTGGGATGATTGATCGAGATTAATAATATTTTATTCTTCATATTTATATTTGTGAACGAAAGAAATATCTCACCGCATGTGACTTGATACCATCATGGTCAAAGCGGAGGGTATTTCCGGCCTTACCAAGACGTTCCGGGAGGCATTGAACGAAATTGAAGATGGAAGCAATGTGCTTTTTGTGGGATCGGAAGCGGTGTGTCCCCCCTTCGCTCAGTTGCTGGCCTACGCCGTCAGGGACCGCAAGATGAATTTCGGCTTTTGCCCCAAAGCAGCATGGGACAGCAGCCGGACCATGGTATGGGTGGAAGGTGCGGGTTACCAGGTGGGAAAGGCAAAGTTCGAACCTGGCGAGTCCGATGTCATAGTGCTGCTCGGGGGACTGGCAATAGCCAAGTTCGGCTGCCCCGTGGAGGACGTCAAGGCCCTGATATCGCAGATACCCAGGCATAAGATGGTCGTGGGACTGGGGTTCATGGACGTGTTCCGCAGGATGGGATGGAACACCGCCCTGCATTTCGACGTGCTCCTGGACTCGTACATATCGGCAGAGGTGCTCTGATCTCATAACTCCTTGCGATCGAACAGTATAGAAGCTCCGAAGAGCAGCAGGAAAGATATTCCGATCGATGCCAGGGCGACCATCCACATCTCTCCCCACCCCGTGATCATCGGCAGCAGGACCAGCGATGACAGCTGGTTCGAACCGAACAGCACCAGCAGTACCCCGACCAGAACGCTGGGTGAGAAAACCCCTATCAGGACCCCGGCCGAAGAGTTGATGGCCATCAGGGATATTGTTATCAGGAGCGAGTCGCTGATCGAACTCAGCATCTCGCGAACGCCGTATCCCTCGGTGACGCTGTCCAGGAATGCGGCCAGGAATATGGCTATAAAAGATGCGATCATCACGCACAGGAACACCGCCGCGAACTTGGCAAGGAGCAGGTTCTCCCTGCGTATCGGACGAACGAAGAAGAGATCGTAGACCTTTCTCTCTTTCTCGTTCAGTATGTTCACCACTATCAGCACCGATGTCAGGAGGCCGCCAATGCTGGAGACGAGCAGCCCGACGAACATGGTTATCGGCATTCCCTCGATATCATCGGTTAGGAAGTACAGGACCAGGGCCATTGCCGGCAGGCCGACCCACAGTGCGAGCATGACCTTGGAACGGTAGAAACCGTTCAGCTCGTCCTTGAAAAGCATCCAGAGGCTCATAGCTTTCCCTCCGCATCGGCGTAGCTGAGATAAAGGGACTCCAGCGACTGCCTGTTCGGATGGATCGCCCTGACGTGTATACTCTCAGCCATCACCGCCCTGATGGTCCTATCGACGACCGCATCGACCTCCCTCAGGTCTTCGAGCATTATGTGGAACCTGTTGTCGGCCACCCTCTCCACCTTGGATATCCCCGGTATGCGTTCAAGCAAAGCGTCGCTCGGAACCGGTTCCACCGTCTCCAGCCTTATCTCGGTGGTCCTTCCGACCCTGGCCCTGAGCTCGTCCATGGAACCGATGTAGCGCATCATTCCCTGCCCAAGTATGCCGATGGTGTCCGCGATATCCTCTATGTCGCTCAGTATGTGGGAGGAGAAGAATATGGTGGTGCCCTCGCGGGATAGCTTTCGGAACAGGCCCTTGAACAGCACCCTGCTCTCCGGGTCGAGCCCGGCAACCGGTTCATCGAGCACCAGGAGCTTGGGGCGGTGAAGCATGGCCTGGGCCATGCCCACCTTCTGAAGCGTTCCGCCGGAGAGCTTGCTGACCTTCCTTTCCCGATACTCGGATATCCCCAGTACATCGACGACCTCCGCCATGCGCTCCTTGACCTCGTTCTCGGAAAGTCCGGACAGGCGGCCGAAGGTGTGCAGGGACTGGTCGACCGTCCTCCATTCCTGCAATGAGGTCTGCTGCGGCAGATATCCTATCATGGAGCTCAGCTCCTTACCCCAGTTGCGAATGGAGCGGCCCTCTATCATGACGTCACCCTGGAAATCCCTTATGAGGCCGGTCATGATCTTGATGGTGGTGGTCTTCCCCGAACCGTTCGGTCCGATGTAACCGAATATCGAACCTCGGGGTATGTCGAAGCTGAGGTTGAGGAGCACGGGCAGCTCCTTGTACCTCTTGTACAACCCCCGGACCGCCACCATCTCCCCGCCGTTCCCAACCATGCGGGTGAGAAAGAAGAAGGTCGATAAGGATTTATCGAGCGCGACCTGAGTTCCTTCGCACCTCACTTGAACCAGTGGGGCCTGGCCTGGCAGGACCGGTTGTTGACGATGGTGCGCTTCTTCAAGAACAGGGAGAGGCGACGGCTGGAACTGGCGATACCGCTGCACTTCCAACCCTGGAACAGCTCGCCGCAGTTTATGGTACGGCCGCACTCGTTGATCCACACGTTTCCGGCCTCCAGGCGCCTGGCGATGGCCTCGCCCTTTACCGGGTCGCTGGTCCACACGGTGGCGCCAAGACCGTAATCGCTGTCATTCGCCAGCTTGATGGCCTCCTCCTCGTCCCTGACGATGCGGACGGGGAGAACGGGACCGAAGGTCTCCTCCTTGATTATCTCCAGATCGTCATCGGTGACCTTCAGCACGGTCGGCTCGAAGAAAAATCCCGGACCGGGCATGTTATCCCCGCCGGTGAGAAGCTCGCAGCCCTGTTGAACGGCATCGCGCACCTTCCTATGGACCTTTGTCCTGGCCTCCTCGCGGATGAGCGGGCCCACCTGACGTTCGACGTCAAGTCTTGCCAGCACCTTGAGGAGCTCGGATATGAAATCGTCCGCAACGCTCTCCACAACGTAAAGGCGCTTTATGCGGATGCACACCTGACCGCCGTGGGAGAAGGCCCCGTTGGCCACCCCCCTGGCCGCGTCCTTGACGTTCACGTCGGAACACACTATGCCGGGGTCGTTTCCGGAAAGCTCCAGTATCATTGGCTTGACCCCCGCGTTCCTTGTGATGTCCAGCCCGGTGGACCTTCCCCCGGTGAACACCAGCGCGTCGAACGGCGCGGTGACCATGGCCTTGCCGATGTCCCCGCCGCCGATGAGCACCTGGAACAGTTCCGGCGGCATGCTGGTTTGATCGAAAGCCTCCTTGATCTTCAACCCGGTCATGGTGGCGAGCTCGGATGGTTTGAAGACCACGGCGTTACCGGCCATTAGGGCGGGGATGAGGGTGATCATGGTCTGCCATAGAGGATAGTTCCATATCCCGATGTGACCGATGACCCCGTGCGGCACCAGGTTGATGGTGGCCTTGGTGTCCGGCCAGCCAGCGGGATCGAGCGGGAAGTCATGATCGTCCAATGCCTTGGCCTCGGCCAGGTAATGGTCGAACCCCTTGATGGCTCCGTTGTAAGTGCCTATGACGTCCTTCTGAGGGAATCCCCCTTCCAGGACCTCGGTCGAGATCATGTCGTCCTTCATGGCCAGCATGGAGGCGCGCATCTCCAGCACAGCCTCGAGACGGTCATCCTTGTTCCAGTCGGTCATCCACTTTCTCTGAGCTTCGCGACCTTTTTCCAACGAGGCTAGAACATCATCGGGAACGCTCGGGGTGAACTCCCTGATCAGCTGCCCGGTACGGGGATTTATGGAGCGGATTGCCATATGAAGCCTATTCGCGTCCGCTAATTAATGGTTGTTGATTTAACCCGGCATCATTTGGCCAGGGAATCGGCAAGCTTGTTCGCCCATTCCTCCGCCTTCTTCAGCTCTCCGTCCAGTAGATGATAGGCCTTCTTCTCGCTCTTCACGTATGCGAGCAGGTGAGGGCAGGCGATGGTGAAACCCTTCTCCTTCAACTTGCCCTCCATGGCCTTGTTCGCGTTGCCGCTGATGAAGGACCTCATCTGGGTGTCGAAGCTGGCTGCCATTTTACCTTTGACCTTGCCTGCATCGAGCGTGTCCAGGAACTCCTTGACAGGCTTGGTGGGCGCCCAGGCCATGGTCGGCGTTCCGACCAGCAGGGCATCGTATTCCTCGATCTTCAAGTGCTTGGCGTCACCGACAGGCACGGACGTTACCTCCATTCCCCTATCCTTTAGGGCCTTGGCGATGACCTCGGCCACCTTCTCGGTTAGCTTGGCGGCGGATACGGAATCGTAGACCAATGCAATGTTCGTTCGACATTCCCCCTTTACATTCAGGCACTAGAACCTGAAGGACTATAAACCTTGCCCAGGGGCCGAAAATAAAAAATGATGGCGTGTTAAAAGAGGTTCCCCGCCGATATGGGTGATAGCTACAAAACCCGAGGCGGGAGAACCGATGAAGTACATAGGATTGGACATACATAAAAAGGACACTCAGGCTAGCGTA